>CADAGC010000010.1 GCA_902787365.1 uncultured Ruminococcus sp.
TCCCCGCCTGATGACGGGGAAGAATACTCTATACTGCACAACTATACAAACATTCTCGCAACAAGAATGTCTATCTCCTTTTCATCGGTAAGCTCTTCCTTAAATACATCTTTACCGACGATAACGCAGGTAACTTTGCCGTCCTCAAAGATATATTTATAATAGGTGCCTTTATTTACGCCCTCTACCGTTACCTCGCCTGAGAACACGTCATAACTCCACTTATCCTCCTCAAAGAAATGCGCTGACGCCTCGCCGAATGTGGAATAACTCATCTTAAAGGGCGTCTGCGGCTCGTAGGCAAGGTTTTTGACCTCTCTTACCTTAAGGGTATAAATAAGCATAAACACAAGCATCAGAACAGCGGCAGCAAGCACCACAAATGCTATCACAAACTTTACCCTGCCCGAAGTCTTGCTCTTTTTCTTGCCCGAGGTCTTGGCCTTTGAAGAGGGCTTTTTCTTTTTATGCGCAGGCGCAGAGGGGCGCTCGGGGCGGTGCTCTATGTAATCCTGTTCCTCGTCAACTATCTCCATAACCGCAGTAGGTGTGGGCTTATGGGAATAGACCCTTGACTGGGTGGTAACGTCGGGTGTAGGCCTTCTTACAACATTCTGCTCAGGGCGCAGGCGGGAGTTTTTGGTGACGATCTTTCCGCAGCTTGTGCAAAGCTTTGCCCCCTCGGGCAGCAGCGCACCGCAGTTGACACATCTCTCTGACATAAAGGCCTCACCTCGCTTTCAAATCATCTTACTTCTAACTTAAAAATACCTCATCATAGCAACGACCTTGCCGAGAATGCTTACCTCGTCAACTATGATAGGCTCCATAGTATCGTTTTCGGGCTGGAGCCTGTAATGGCCGTTTTCCTTGTAGAAAGTCTTAACTGTTGCTTCGTTGTCATTTACAAGTGCTACGACAACATCGCCGTTTGAAGCGACTTCTGTCTGCTCAACTATTACGGTGTCGCCGTCAAATATGCCAATATTTATCATGCTCTCGCCCCTGACCTTAAGTGCGAAAAGCTTGCCTGAGAATTTCTTTTCAAGGCTCATTGTGAGGTAGCCCTCAACAGTTTCTATCGCAGTTATGGGCTGGCCTGCCGTAACTGTTCCCACAACGGGGATAGATGTGGCCTTTTTATAGCCTGCTATCCTTATAGCACGGTTGCAGTTGTTCTCACGCTCAAGCAGACCTTTTTCTGAAAGGGTTATGATATATCTGTGCGCCGTAGAGGTGGATTTTAAGCCGAACTCCTCCTGTATCTCTCTTACAGTCGGGGCAAAGTTATTCTCGTCAACATAATTCTTGATAAACTCAAATACCTTTCTTTCCTTTTCGGTTATCCTTCTTTTTCGTGTCTGTTTCATAGGGCACTTCCTTTCATTATACGGTGTCTTGTCTGAGCTTCTTTGCAAGGCGCTTGGCTATCTTGTAAGCATCGCCGCAGCCGAGGGTCATTATAAGGTCGCCCTCCTTAGCGTTTTCGTAAAGATAATCTATGACCTGCGAGAAATTATAATCTTTCTGCTCGGCGGTCTGCTGATCGACTACCTCGTGGGGTGTCTTGAAATAAACGCAGCCGTCTATCTTGTCACCGAGCATCTCGGTATAGATATGGTGGGTGTTCTTCTCACGGCTGCCGAATATATCGGTAAGCACGCACACATCAGCGATACTCAAAGCCGTTACAAAATCCTCCATAAGTATCTCAGTTCTCGAATAGGTAAAGGGCTGGAAAACAGCTATTACCCTTTCAAAATCAAGCCCCTTTGCAGCCATTAAAGTTGCCGCAAGCTCGTTGGGGTGGTGGGCGTAGTCGTCAACTATGGTTATGCCCTTGACCTCATCTATCTTCTCAAAGCGCCTCATTGCGCCTCTGAATTCCGAAAGACCCTTTCTTATGCCCTCGAATGACACGCCGACCTCTCTTACAGAGGCTATTGATGCAAGGGCATTGAGCACGTTATGCTCGCCCGGCACGAATATCGAATAATCGCCCTGCTTTTCGCCCTTAACGTAAAGCTCAAAATCGGTTCTTAAGCCTTTCTTTGCGGTTATCTTAGCGCTGTAGTCATTATCCTCGCCAAAGCCGAAAGTAACTACCCTCTTATCAAGCCCTTCAATAGCCTTAAGGGTGTTCTCGTCATCACCGTTTACCACAAGGCACTTGGTAGCCATTGAAGCGAACTTATGAAAGCTCTTGATGATGTTTTCAAGTGTGCCGAAATAATCAAGGTGGTCGGCATCAACGTTGAGTATAACTGCGATATCGGGTGAAAGCTTTAAGAACGTATCAACAAACTCGCAGGACTCGCAGACCATAACGTCGCTGCTGCCTGCCCTGCCCGAGCCGCCTATGGCCTTGAGCTTGCCGCCTATAACGCAGGAGAGGTCAACCCCCTCTTCAAGAAGAATCTGTGTTGTCATAGATGTAGCGGTCGTCTTGCCGTGAGTGCCTGATATGCATATAGCATTATCATACCAGCCTGTGACAATTCCTAAAAGGTCAGAGCGCTCGATAACATCGGCGCCGCTTGCCTTTGCAGCCACAAGCTCAGGGTTATCTGCCATTATCGCCGCAGAATAAACTATAAGGTCTGCCCCCTCGATATTCTCGGCAGCCTGCCCCATAAACACCTTGATGCCCATTTTTCTTACAGCTTCAAGGGTCTCGGTCTCGTTATTGTCAGAGCCTGTGAGAAGATAGCCCTGCGAATGGAGTATCTGCGCCAGCGGGTACATACCCGAGCCGCCTATGCCGATAAAATGTATATGCTTTTTGCCGTTTAAGATGTTCTTATCTATCATTTATAACAGATTCCTCTTTTCAATAATATTTTTGTTCTATTACATTATACACTAAATTTGTGAATAAATAAACCGCTAATTTGAATAAAAAACAATCAATTGCCCACACTTAAATTATACATTTTAAGAAAGGACAGATGATCTATGACGATAACCGATATAAAGGTAAGAAAGCTGCTGCCCGAGGGCAGGCTTAAGGCCGTTGTGAGCATAACCCTTGATGACACGATAGCAATTCACGACATAAAGGTGATAGAGGGCAGCGAGCGGCTTTTTATCGCCATGCCCTCACGCAAGGACGAAAGCGGCTGCTACCGTGACATAGCACACCCGATATCTTTCGGCGCAAGGGCTGACCTTGAACAGAAGATACTCTCGGCCTATTATGACGCAGTTGGGCACAGCATCAGCTCTTAGGCTTGATGCTTACCTCGCCGCTTATGAGCGTTTCGGTGCTGCCGTCTTCATATCTGACGCCAAGCCTTGCACGCTTGTCTATGCCCAATGCCCTTGCAGGGCGGCGCTGGTCATTTTTGATAACTATGATGTCGTGGTCAATAAGCATCTGACGGCGTTTATAATCCTCTAAATACGCCTTATCAAGAGGGTCTGCCATAAGCTTTTCAAGCTCTCTTATCAGCTCGGCAGCAAGGCGGTTTCTTATATTATCCTGCTCCATATCGCCAAAAAGCGAGGTGGCTATATCCTTTATCTCCTCGGGGAAATCGCCCTCGGGGGCGGTGATGTTTATGCCTATTCCCAGCACCGCATAATCGAGCATACCGCTCTCAAAGCTTACTGCCGCCTCGGTGAGTATGCCACAGACTTTTTTTCTGTTGACAAAGATATCATTTACCCACTTTATCATGGGGCGTATCCTGCCGCCCGTGACGCTCTCTATTGCACGGCACACAGCAACTGCCGCAGATGTGGTGATAAAAAGCGAATCCTCCGCTTTCATATCAGGGCGAAGCAGCATAGATATATAAAGGCCGCTGCCGTTTGGCGAATAGAACTTCCTGCCGAAGCGCCCCTTGCCTGCCGTCTGCTCGGATGCTATAAGGATATAGCCAGCAGGCTCACCGTTTACGGCAAGCTGCTTTAGCAGGTCATTGGTCGAGGTAACAGTCTGGCGCACATCAACTTTCAGAGATGTGCTCCCGAGCAGTGTCATTATGCCCTCTTTTGAAAGGCTGTTATCAGAATCGGGCAGAAAATAGCCTCTTTTGGTCTTTGCGTGTATCACGATGCCCGTGCTGCGAAGGTCTTCTATCGCCTTCCACACGGCGTTTCTTGATACGCCGATTATACCAGCAAGCTCCTCGCCCGAAACAGCCTTGCCTCTGTTTTGTTCAAGCAGTTCCAAAACACGCTGTGTTGTTTTCATAGCACACCTCTCACTTCTTATCTTACCTCTAAACGGCCAGCCCGTTTGTGCGCAGAATGCTCATGGCGGCATCTACGGGCAGGTGCTTTACAATATGTCTTTTATACTTTTCGTTCTCGGTACATATCTCAATTGAGCAGTAGCCCTTTTTCTCCTGCGCCCAGGTCTGCAAAATAGCCACACGGGTTATCTTGTCACGCCTTATGACTACCCTGTGAAAGCCGTAAAGCTTGCAGTAATCAAGCACGCAGCAGTTCTCATCAAAACCTATGCCTGTTGAAAATGCGGCAAAGAGCTTGACTATTATCAGCCACACGCAGGGCACTGATGAGATAAAAGCAATGATGTTTACCTCGCTCACCCAGCGTGGGAATATAAACACCGCTATATGCCTTAACACAGGCACAAACAGGAACACGACCACGGGTATACATATAAAGCGCCATATCTCCCTTTTGCCCGTTGTCAGCATTGCTGACGGGCGGGTGAATCTCGGCATCAGTATAGAAAGGGTCTTTTCAACCTCTTTATCGGTAGTTATAGGGGCAATCGTGGGTATCTCGCTGCGGCTTTTGCCATAGCCCGTGCAGTAGACGTTTATGGTGCATACCTTGAAAAGCTTCATCAGCAGCGAGCGTGTAACATCGTAGTAGTAGATATTATCCCTCTTCATAACGTCGTGGCGGAGCGTCCATATACCGCTTCTGACTGTGAGCCTGCCGCCGTGGCGTGTCACCGAGAAATGCCAGTAGCGCATAAGATTTGCCAAAAACGACAAAAGCCAGCCGCCGATTATAACTAGTGCGGCTATGACGATAAACCGAGGGATCTGCTTTGTATATTTTGATATCTCGCCAGCGGCGGTGTTGAGCAGGGTTATCTCTATCTTTCTGTCAACTATGCGTGATGCCTCAAACAAAAGACCCGCAAAGATAACAACGCCCGAAAGGGTAGATGAGAAAAACAGCGAGAAAGCAAGCTGGCTGCGCCTTTTGCTTTCTACAGTATATTTTACAGCCTGCGTGTTCTCATCGGATATGAGTGCAAGTATATGCTCTGCACGCTTTTTGGGCAGCACAAGCGCAATATCAGTGCGGGAAACGCTTTTGGCATCGGTATCAATATAAAGTGTAGCCGCCCCGAAGAGCCGCTGGAACGAGCTTTGATGAACACAAACCGTCGTCACGCTCTCAAAGCTCAGCCTTGTTGCCGCAAGCCCAAAATAGCCCGAATGGGAGGTCATGCTCTTATCATCTATCTCAAAGAACAAAAACACCCACCTCAGCACCGCAAAGGCAAAAATAGCCACTATCGCCAGAATATCTACCCAGTTTGTAACGAGCCACGAGCGTATATCGAATTTGAGCGCCACAAGGTATTTTACAAGGGGGATAAGCAGCAGCCACATAGTCTTTGAGGTGTAGCCGATTATCTTTATCGGGTGCTGTCTGTGGCGCAGAAATTCCCTGAAACGCCGCATGGCTTTATGCTGTTTCATCAGACAACGCCCCCTTTTCATATTAAGATATCACAAAGCTCCCACGAGCTACTATTTCTCCTCTGCGGCCTCTTTTCGTAAGGCTTTGTCAAGGAACGAGCTTATTTCTTTTACATCGGTACGGCTCAAAAACAGAAAGACCATTCGTGAGCCCAAGGAATTAACTATCAGGAAATTAAGCCCCGTTGCCCCGCTAAGCGGTGTAACTATCGCCGTGAATGAGCGCACGGAGCTTAGCTTCATAAACTGCTTTTTATAGATGAACACACCCGTTTTGCAGATGAGTTCATTTCGGCTCACCGAGTAGCGGCTGAGTGAGAAAAACAGCGGCACAACGATAGTAAGCACAAGGAATGTGAGTATTATGACAAACAGCATTACATACCAGAAAATAATGGATTTGAACATAGCTAAAAAGCCGCAGGCAAAGCAAAGAGCAAGCGACAATATTATAACAAAAAGATATATAGATATCATAGCGAGCCCTGACGGCTTATAGGTATGCATAGAGAGCTGTCTCCTTACATTGTTATTTAGATGACCGCTTCTGCGTGGCGTGTGACATGACAGCCAACGTTCACGCTGACGGGAAGGCCTGCTATATGGGTGGGCGCTTCCTCGATGTTGACAGCAAGGCAGGTGACTGTTCCGCCGAAGCCCTGCGGGCCTATGCCGAGAGCATTTATCCTGTCGAGCATTTTCTGCTCAAGCTCACGGTAGAGTGGCTTTTCGTTTCTCTTTTCAACATCACGACACAGGGCTTTCTTGGCAAGGTATGCGCACTTTTCAAAGTCGCCGCCTATGCCTACGCCTATAACTATCGGCGGGCAGGGGTTTGAGCCTGCCTTTGCGATACTCTCTACCACAAAGTCAACTATCTCATCGTGTGTCACCGAGGGTGTCATCATCTTAAGCGCCGACATATTCTCAGAGCCGAAGCCCTTGGGCGCTACCATTATCTTCACCTTGTCGCCCTGCACGAATTTAAGGTGTACCACGGGCGGGGTGTTGTTGTTTGTGTTTACCCTTTCAAGCGGGTCTGCAACGACAGAGCAGCGAAGCCTGCCGTCGATATAGCCACGGGCAACGCCGTTGTTTATGGCCTCGTTTATATCGCCGCCAACAAAGTGAACGTCCTGCCCTACCTCCATAAAGATTACGGCCATGCCTGTGTCCTGACAGATAGGTATAGTCTGCTCACGGGCAACGTTTATATTGTCGATTATATCGTCAAAGACGTTCTTGCCAACGGGCGACTCTTCCTTTTCCCTGCCGCACTTTATGCACTCTTCAAGTGTTTTTGGCAGATAGAGGTTTGCATTTATGCAAAGCTCCCTTACCTTGTTTTCTATCTCACTAACATTAATCTCACGCAAAATTATTCTGTCCTCTCATATCTTATTTCTCCGCCTGCCACAACAAGTGTGGGTGACGAATATACATCAAGCGGGTCGCCGTCAAAGAGCGACATATCCGCAAATTTGCCTTTTTCAAGCGAGCCTATTGTGTCATCAGCGCCTATCGCCACAGCGGGGTTGATAGTCAGCGCCGCTAACGCACGCTCACGGGGCAGGCCGTTTTTAACAGCTATCGCCGCAGTCAGCGGCAGGTATTGTATGGGTGTTTCGCTGTGGTCGGTGCATATGCTCACATTAACGCCTGCCTTGTCGAGAAGTGCGGGGTTTTCGGGGGTCAGGTTTGCAAGCTCTGGCTTGCACCTGTCGCAAAGCAAAGGGCCGCACACGGCATATGCCCCCTCCTCCTTAAGCTCGTCTGCTATAAGGTGGCCGTCGGTGCAGTGGATAAGAACATAGTCTATATCAAACTCACTCGCTATCCTTATCGCCGTGAATATATCATCAGCCCTGTGACAATGGAAATGCGCCTTGACTTTCTTCTCTAAAAGCGGTATCAGCGCTTCGTTCTTTATGTCATACTCGGGCAGGTCTTCGCCCTCGGCTTCGGCTTTTTTCTTGTCCTCATTATAGCGCTTTGCTTTATACAGCGCTTCTCTGATTATTGCCGCAATCGCCGAGCGTGTGTAGGGGGTCTGCTCCTTATTCATATATATCATCTTGGGGTTCTCGCCCATAGCAAACTTTACACCCACCGTTTTTATGAGCATTTTGTCTATGCGCCTGCCGTAGGTGTGAATAAGCGCTATATCCCCTGCCACGGCGTTTGCCGAGCCGGGCGAAACAACGGCGGCGGTTATGCCCGCTTTTATCGCCTCTTCAAAGCTTATATCCATAGGGTTTATGCCGTCGATTATGTGCATATGCGGGGTGCAGGGCTCGCTCTCCTCGTTAAAGTCATCACCCTCCTCGCCCACGCCGTTTGTGGTAAGGCCTAAGTGGGTGTGCGCATCAATAAAGCCCGGGTAGAGGGTCTTGCCCTGTGCATCAAATGCGTCTACATCGCCGCACTCGCCCTCGCCTATCTGCGTTATTACACCGTCACGCCATTTGATAAAGCCACGCTCTATCACACGGCGTTCCTTGTCCATTGTTATTATTTTAGCATTTTTTATACAGTTCATTCGCCTTATCCTTTAGTTTTTTCCTGTCGAGCCGAAGCCGCCCTCGCCTCTTACCGTTTCGGAAAGCTCATCGACTTCCTGCGTTTCGGGGGTGAGCACGTTTGTTATAACAAGCTGTGCCACACGGTCGCCTGCTTTTATCTCATAGTCCTTGTCAGAATAGTTGTGCAGAGCTACTATTATCTCGCCCCTGTAATCCCAGTCAACCACGCCCACACAGTTTGCAGGGGCTAGGCCGAACTTGGTGGCAAGCGAGCTTCTTGCATAAATAAACAGGCACACGTCCTTAGCGCCCTCGACCTCTACGGAAATGCCCGTGTGAACCTTTGCGGTCTTGCCTGCCTCAGCCTTTATATCCTCGGCGGCACAAAGGTCATAGCCTGCGCTGAACGGTGTCTGTCTCTGCGGTATAACTGCGTTTTCGTTAAGCTTCTTTACAAGTAATTTCATTTTCTGTCCTCTTTCTGTATTATTCCCCGATAGTAAAGCCCACGGGTGATGTTTTTTTCATTTAATGCATAGCCGTTTTGATAGGCTTTTATGACTTCATTCACACGCTGCGGTGTTTCGTCAGTAAAATAGAGCGAGTAAAAATCAGCAAAGTCAATATCCGACAGCTTGTCGCTCATAACGAGCGTTTCTGAGTTCAGTATCTCGACATAGCCCTTTTCCTTTGAGCAGGCTACCTTGAACGCCCTGCCCGTGCGGTCATAAAGCTCACCCTTACAGCCCTTGCAGCCTACAGACTGCCGCAGGGGGCAGTTAGCTGTAAGCATAAGCGGCAGCCGCCCGTATGCAAACACGCCCACAGGCACGGGTGAAGCTATCTGCCGAAGCTTGCCTGCCTTTAGCTCGAATGACAGGGTGATATCCTCCGCCCCCATATCGGCAAGTACGCCCGCTGAGAGGGAGTTTGTGATATTGAGCCCGAAATCAGCCGACACGCTCATACCGAGTGTTTTAGCTATCCCGATATGTGCTATGTTTGTGGCAATAAGGCGGTCAATGCCCTTATCCATGGCGGCGCTTATGCGGCTTATTTCCGCCGCTTCGTCGAATGTGAACCTGTCGCCCACCACGGCTATCATTTCGGGTCTAAGCCCCATATCAAGGGCACTCTGCGCCTGCTCGGGCGGGGTACATACAAGCCCCACACCGTCAAGCGAAACACCTTTGAGCTGCGATATATCTCTTACAAACACACGCAGGCCGAGGGGGCGCTTTTCATGCGTTCTTTTGTCGAATTTGCAGGGTGAAAAATCGTACACTTTAGTATTTGCCGCAGTCCTTGCTTCATCAAGCGCCGCACAGGCTTCACGCCTAAGCGCATTGAGCGCTGATGCAGGTATAATGGCGCTGCCCGATATGTCGGCGGTCACTTCACCAAGCGTATATATCGTGTCGCCAAGCTTTGAAAGCTGCGCTTTGATGTATTCTTTGTCAAGGGGGCGCTTGATAGCCGTCTGCACAGGCTCACCCGTTACCGTGACGGTTATGCCGTTATCATCGAAAGCTGTGAGCGTGGCTACTTCGCCCTCGTGGGCGTAGAGCGTAAAGCTCATGGTGGCATATTTATGCTGCGTGCGGTAAAGCTCGTGTATCTTTGGAAAGGCATCATTTGCGGCCTTGACGTTTTCTTTTGTGCGTGTACCGAACATAGCGCTGCCCGTCTTGTGATAGTAATACCCGTCGGTAAACCCGTCACGGGAGAAAACATCGCTTAAAAGCTGCATATCGGGCTTTTGACCCGAAAGCGCCTTGTTGCAGGCATCGGCAGCGGCAGCAACATACTCGGGGCGCTTCATTCTGCCCTCTATCTTAAGAGAGTTAACGCCCATATCTGCTATCTCACGCAGGAAAGGTATATACGACATATCCTTAAGCGAGAGGTCATAGCGCTCGGCGCCTTTTACCGCACTTGCAGGCAGGCGGCAGGCCTGGGCGCACATACCACGGTTTGCACTTCTCTGCCCGATAAGGGCGCTCATATAGCATTGCCCCGAAACGGACATACACAAAGCCCCGTGGACGAACACCTCGGTCTCTATCCCAAGCTTTGCAAGGCTTGCGATTATATCCTTTGGCAGTTCCCTTGAAAGAACCGCTCTGCAAAAGCCTAATCTCTTTACCGCCTCGACCCCTGCCAGAGAATGCACCGTCATCTGTGTAGATGCGTGTATCGGCAGCTCGGGGCAGCATTTTTTCACTATCTCCGTCAGGCATAGGTCTTGTGTTATCAGGCCGTCAATGCCAAGTTTGCAGGCGGTCTTTATCTCGTCAAGCAAAATCGGCAGCTCGTCGTCTGTCACAAGGGTGTTTATCGCCTGATAAAGCTTAACGCCCCGCTTGTGGCACTCATAGACCGCCCTTGCAAGCTCACCCTCATCAAAGTTATGGGCAGACGCACGGGCGCTGAAATGCTGTGAGCCTAAGTAGACTGCATCTGTGCCGGTTTTGAGCACCGCTTCGAGCGTTTCATACCCGCCGCAGGGGGAAAGCACTTCTGCCATTACTTATTGCCTTTGCCCGAATTTGACTGGTTTATGCCCGCAAGGGTAACACGGCTCGCAGGCTTTGCTGCGGGCGCTTTTTCTGCTTCGAGCTGGTTTATCTTCTCCTTAAGGAATGCGTTCTCACGCTCAAACTGCTTAAGGCTCTCCTTAAGATTGTTGTTGTCCTTTTCAAGCTTGTCGGCCTTGTCCATAAACACAGCACTTCCCTTTTCATACTGGTCTATCGTGGCGTTGAGCGACTTGTTCTCGCTCTCAAGCTTTCTCATAGCCCCGTCAAGCACGGCCTTTTCGTTCTCAATGCGCTTCATGGCGGCATTCATGGTGGCCTTTTCAGCCTCTGCTGTGGTAAGCTTGGTGCTAAGCTCTCTTATCTGCTCGGTCTGCTTGTTTGACTTGTCCATATAGAGGTTGGTGCCTGCGGCTATCTTGCTTGCATTCTGAACGGCTATCCTGCCCTCTTCTTCAAGCTTTCTGCACTTCGCTTCAAGCTCTGCCTTTTCCTTTGCTGCCTTTTCAAGCTGCTCGTCGCAGTATTTCTTGACTGCTTCAAGCTCTGCCTTGGCCTTGTCGGCGGCCTCGACATAGTCCTTTATCTGACCTCTTATATTATCTATGCTGCTGCGGTTTTTATACGCCTCGTCGATAGCTTCGAGAGCCACCAGCATAGCGCCGTCAAGCCTTGAAAGCTCGCTCTTGCCGTTCATGGCCTTTCTCAGCTTTTCGTTGAGCATATCCGCCAGCCTGTCGGAATAGCCCTGCGACTCCTCGGTAGCCAGCAGATAATCTCTGCCGTAGATCTTTACCAACACCTTGTTTTTCATTACACTTCTCACCTTTCAGATAAAATAGGTTCTCCTTTGGGTACTATTATTCATATTATACTATATTTTAATAAAAACTACAAGAGGTTTTGGGAATTTTTTTTATATTATACAAAAAAATATAACTCTAAATGTAATATTCGCATCTTGAAAAATATGAATTTTTTTGGTATAATTAAAGTAGGCGTAATGTATCCATAAATTATGTTAATTGTATAAAAATCCTAACTGAAAGGGTGGAATTATCTTGGCTAAATTCGAGGCCGGCATGGAGTCCATGCTTGATACCTTTGTATTTGAAACTTCCTCGCTGCTGGAGGAACTTGACGATATACTGATGAGAACAGAAAATGACGAGCTTTTGCCTGACGACATAGCCGAGATATTCCGTGTTATGCACACGATAAAAGGCTCTGGCGCTATGATGGGCTTGCAGAATATGTCAAAGCTCGCCCACTCGGTCGAAGACCTTTTCTACATCATACGTGAGGATAACTCTGTAAAGTATGACAAGCCCGCTATGTACGAGCTGCTCTTTGCGGCGTCTGACTCGCTCAAAAACGAGATAGACGTCATTCAGGACGACTCGCAGGAGCTTACCGACTTTACCGAGCTTATGAACAAGATACGTGCCTTTGCCGCAGTTATGAAAGGCGAGACTGCCCCTGCCGAGCAGGGCGGCGGTGGTGACGGGTTTGACCTTGCATCTATATTCCCCGAGGACGAGCCCGAGGAGGTAATGACCGCCAAAGTCACATTCTTCGAGGAATGCATGATGCCCACCATAAGGGGTCTTATCCTCGTACGCAACTTGGGCGATATAGCCGAAGTCTGCGGCACTTACCCGCCCGATCTCAATGACGACAGCTCGGGCGCTGAGATACTTAAGCACGGCCTGTTTATAAAGTTCGTCACCGACAGCAACGAAGCAGTTCTTGACAAGCTGCAAAACGGCATAGATGTTGACAAGGCAGAGCTTATCACAAGGCCTGCCGAGGGCACATCGAGTGCAGCAGCGACTGCGATCAATATCCCCGCAGGGGTGTTCTCTGATGACGAGCCTGAGGATATGGTGACGGTGAGAGTCACCTTTGACGAAGAATGTATGATGCCCTGCATCAGAGGTATGATACTGGTGCGAGGCCTTGGCGACATAGCAGAGGTCTGCGGCACATTCCCGCCCGACCTTAATGACGATAAATCGGGCGACAGCATACTCAAAGACGGGCTTTTTATAAAGCTTATGACAGACGACAACAATGCCGTTGTCGAGTCGCTCAAAAAAGGCCTTAACGTTGTTGACGCCGAGATAGTAACAAAGCCCGACAAGACGGCTGCCCCCGCACAGGCAGCAGCCCCCGCAGCACAGGCGCCTGCCCCTGCGGTAGAAGCAAAGCCCGCAGAAGCCAAGAAAGCCGCCCCTGCCCCAAAAAAGCCTGCCGGCAGCGGCGAAAAGACATCGAGCATAATTTCTGTCAAGCTCGAAAAGCTTGACAAGCTGCTTGACCTTGTGGCGGAGATAGTTATTACCGAGTCAATGGTAATATCAAGCCCCGACCTTAAAAACGTGACCACTAACCTTGAACGCTTCCAGAAATCCTCACGTGACCTCAAAAAGCTCACGGACGAATTACAGGACGTGGTAATGAGCATAAGAATGGTGCCCGTATCAAATGCATTCTCGAAGATGACGAGAGTTGTAAGAGATATGAACAAGACCCTCGGCAAGGGAGTCACGCTTGTTTTTGAGGGCGAGGAAACGGAAGTCGACAAGTCGATAGTAGATATACTTAACGACCCGCTGATGCACATAGTCCGCAACGCCGTAGACCACGGCATTGAGACCCCCGACGAGCGCAAGGCATCAGGCAAGACCGACCCGCCGACAGTTACCCTCTCGGCAGGGTATGACTCGGGCGAAGTAGTTATAGCGTGCCGTGACAACGGCGCAGGTATGGACAGGGAAAAGCTGCTTGCAAAGGGCAGAAAGAACGGGATCTTAACAAAGCCCGAGAGCGAATACACCGACAGAGAGGCGTTCTCGCTCATCATGGCGGCCGGCTTCTCGACTAACGAAGTAGTAACCGAATACTCAGGCCGTGGCGTTGGTATGGACGTTGTAAGAAAGAACATTGAGTCGGTAGGCGGCAAGCTGTATGTTGACTCGGTGCTCGGCGAAGGCTCTACCTTTACTATTAAGATACCGCTTTCACTTTCTATCATAGATGTAATGGGAATAGACGTTGCAGGCTACAATTTCTCGGTGCCGAAGAACGTCATAGTAGAGCTTTTCAGAGCCACACCCGATATGCTTATGGAAAACGATACGCTTATCATGCGCCGTGGAATGTGCCTGCCGCTTTACAGAATGAGCAAGGTATTCGGCGTACAGGGTGAGAACAAACCGCTGACCGACGGCGTTATTCTCCTTTGCGATGCAAACGGCAGCAAGGCCTGCTTCTTTGCCGACAGGCTGATAGCCGACCAGCAGGTGGTAGTTAAGCCTTTCTCGGTGCTGCTTTCGCAGTACAGGCTCAAAGAGCAGGGGCTTTCGGGCTGCTCGGTGCTTGGTGACGGCTCGATAACCACCATACTTGACATGAAAGAAATAATTGATAAACTGGAGGAGGGTGCAGGCAGATGAGCGAAGAGAGCAAAGACCTTTACGACGACTTAAGCGGTCAGATAATGACATTTACCTGCAGCGACGAAAACTACGCCTTTGACATAATGGATATTACCGACATAATCGAGATACCCGAGATAACGAGGATACCCTGGCTGCCGGAGTTCCTGCCGGGGGTGATAAATCTCAGGGGGCAGGTAGTACCCGTTATGGATTTCAACCTCAAAATGGGCAAGCCCAAGCAGGAATATGATGAAAAGACCTGCATTATCGTCACCGAGCGTGACAAGGCAAGCATCGGCATAATAGTAAACCGTGTGCTCGATGTTGAAAACGTCACAAAGGACGATATGATACCCTACCCCAAGAAAGGCTCATTCATAAGAGGGATAATAGAGCGTGACGGCAGGCGCACCTATCTTGTTGACTGGAACGAGCTTGTGGGTGCTGAAAAGAAATAGCAAAACAATTTATCGCTGATATATCAAGAATACGGAGATAAGACCTATGCAGATACTTGACTGTGACTTCGAGCGTCTGGTGACGTTTGTAAAATTCAAATACGGCATAAATCTACAGGATAAGAAGTTCCTTGTGGAAACAAGGCTTTCAAACTATATCCTTGACTGCGGTTTCAGCGACTTTGCTGAATACTGCACGGCTCTCTACAACGATACCTCGGGCAGAGAGGTCGCAAATATGATAAACAGGATAACCACCAACCACACCTACTTTATGCGTGAGACTGAGCACTTTGACCACTTTATGAACGTGTTCCTTGCCGATGCGGTGAAAAACCGAGAGGACAAGACCCTCGCCATATGGAGTGCGGGCTGCTCATTCGGCAACGAGCCATACAACCTCGCCATGTGTGCCTGCGAGTTCTTAGGCGCACGCAAGCGTGAGTGGGACTGCCGCATACTCGCAACCGACGTTTCTTTCCACGCTTTAAGAAACGCCAAGAACGGTATGTACCCCGAGCAGGACTTGGAACAGCTGCCCCCGGGGTGGAGAGAGAAATATTTCATCAAGAAAGCCAAGGGCATTTACCAGGTGACTGACGAGATAAGAAGCGACGTTATCTTCAAATATCACAACCTTATGGAGCCGATAGAGTTCAAGCGCAAGTTTGACCTCATTCTCTGCCGCAACGTTATGATATACTTTGACGAGCGCACCAAGAGTATGCTTTGCAGGCGCTTTTATGATGCGTCGGCAGAGGGCGGCTATCTCTACATAGGCCACGCCGAGGCAGCGCCCTATGATATGATGTACCGCAAGGTCAAAACAGCAATTTATCAGAAAATAACACACGGAGGTGAGGGCTTACGGACAACAGAATAAGAGTTCTCATCGTTGACGATTCGGCGGTCTACCGCACGGTGTTTGAAAAGATACTGAATGATAACCCCGACATACACGTTGTCGGCAAGGCCGAGGACGCATACAACGCAAGGGATATGATAATAAAGCTTCACCCCGACGTTATGACCCTTGATATAGAAATGCCGAAGATGAGCGGCGTTGATTTTCTGAAAAAACTCATTCCCCAGTATGCAATACCCGTTGTGGTCTGCTCGTCTGAGGAAAAGAGCGCTATCAAGGCAATAGAAGCAGGCGCTGTTGAGTTTGTGGCAAAGCCACGCAACCTTGCCTCGGGGGCAGAGCTTGCAAAGTTCGGCGAGCAGCTTGCAAACGCCGTAAGGCAGGCCAAAGCCGCCAAGAGCATACACGCAGGCACGCAGAGCTACAAGGTAAAGACTTACGGCAACGACGACAAGACCGACAAGATAATAGCCATAGGCGGCTCGACCGGTGCGACCGAAGCGCTGCCAAAGGTGCTTGAGGGCATGAACACCCACACGCCGCCCATAATATGCACTATTCATATGCCCGAGGGCTACCCTGAGCTGTATGCACAAAGGCTCAACAAGCAGCTCAAGATAGAGGTGAAAGAAGTCTCTGACGGAATGTACCTAAAGCGTGGCATGGCAGTCATAGCCCGTGGCAGCCGCCATATGCGGGTATACAAAGACAGAAACGGCTACTTTGTCACCTGCGAGGCAGGGCCTAAGGTTTCGGGGCATTGTCCGAGCGTTGACGTTATGTTTGAAAGCTGCGCCTACTGCGCCAAGGAAAACGCCATAGGCGTTATACTCACAGGCATGGGCGACGACGGCGCAACAGGCCTGCTCGCCATGAAAAAAGCAGGGGCTTTCACCATAGGGCAGGACGAGAAAAGCTCGCTTGTCTACGGTATGCCGAAGGCGGCCTTTGAGATAGGGGCTGTTGATGTGCAGGCACCGCTTGACAAGATATCCTACGAGATATACAAAAAGCTGAAAGGAAAATAATATGGTTACATTTGACAACGAAAACGAGTATCTGCGCTTTGAGGTCAATGAGAGGATATTCGCCATACCCATGAGCGCTATCGTTATCATTTTGCAGGCGACACAGCCCGTGAAGATACCCGAATTCCCCGACTATATAGCAGGCACAGTAAGCCACGAGGGCAGCATTGTTCCCGTAGTGAACTCACGCCTGCGCTTCGGCTACCCCGATAAGGAGATAACCAACCGCAACGTCATAATCATCTGCGAGGCGCAGGGCAAGCGTGCAGGCATACTGATAGATACGATACTCAGCTTTCAGAAGATTGAGCCCGACGATATCAAGCCGCCCCCGAACCTTAACGAGGATGCAAGTTCACGCTACCTCACGGGCGTTTTCAACGATGCCGACGGCGTGACCTGCTATGTGATCGACGTTTTCAAGATGTTCAACGAAAGCGATGAACATATCCTTGACGAACAGCCCGCCGAAAGCGACAGCGAGCAGGAAGAATAATAACAATAACTAAAAACCGTTCCCAAGAAATAACTTCGGGAACGGTTTTTTATATCTGCGGTGCAGCCGCACACATTAATTGTGCATTGCTCAGAAGAACGTCGCTACCTCCTGCTTTGGCGGGCTTGTCATGGCAACGTCTGTCACCTTGAGCACAGGGCCTTTGCCCTTGTAAAGCTTGTTCTTTTCATAGGCGATAGTGCCTGTTACCTTTATCCAGTCACGGGCTTTGAGTGTGGCAACGCCTTTCCATTCGGCGGCCATGCCCATATACTGAATGTCCTCAACACAGCAGGTCATAACGTGCCTGCCCACCGCAAAGGTGTTCTCGGGGAAAGCCTTGTCAACGGCGACTATGCCCTTGAAAGTCATTGTCTTGCCGATGTATTTCTTCGGCTCTTCCATAATATCTCTGTACCACAGGGCAAAATCCGTGTCCTCAAGAGCTATCTTGTCGGCATTGACATCAAAGGGCAGCGGGTCTTCTATGTCGTCATACTGTACCCTGCCGTCGGTGTATTCATAGGCTATGTTTATGCCACGGGATACGCCCCTGCATATCTTGTGCAGCTCCATCATATCAATGCTTTCGGAGTAGCGGTTGAAAACTATCAGCTCTGCCGTCTGAAGCTTGTCAACCACAAGGCTTCTGATGTTTGCGTTGTAGTTTACAAAGGTAGAAGCGTCGGCTATGCATATCTCCTGATAAATGCCGAAGTCTGCGGGCATTGCGTTGAAAAGCGAAGCCAGCTGCCACATACCGTTATATTCCACAAGTATGCGCTGTGCGCCTGCCTCGTCGCAAAGGCGGTTGAGGTTGGCTTCTGTAAGCTCGCTCTCATCCTCTATGACCTTAACGGTCACGTCCTTTGAGGACATCTTTGCGGTGTCAAGCTCCTCCTCGCCCTCTTCGCAGAGGATAACGAGGGTGCGCTCGCCCGTGTTGAATCGCTTGTCTTCAAGTGTTTGCTGTATAAACCTCGTCTTGCCTGCTTCAAGAAAGCCTGTGAACAGGTAGACGGGAACTCTTATCTCAGGCATTCCCTGCATATTAAGCCTCCTCTACGCCGAAAAGCTCGGATATGGCCTTTTCGTTTATCTTCGAGCCGATAACGCAAAGCCTGCCCGTAACGCCGGCAGCGCCGGTTCTTACGTCGGGTGTGCCGGGTATGTAGTCATAGTGTATCCAGCTGCCGTCTGTGGCGGGAACTATGCCCTTTGCACGGAGTATAACGCCGAATCTCTCCTCGTCCTCGAGGGCTTCAAGGGCTGCTGTTATCTCTTCCTTGGTGAACTTCTTAGCGCTCTCTGCGCCCCAGCTTGTAAATACATCATCAGCGTGGTGGTGATGATGCTCATGCTCGTGATCGTGGTCGTGATCGTGGCAACCGCAGGTGCAGTCGGGGCCGTGGTCATGGTGTTCGTGGTCATGGTCATGGTCGTGATGATGTTCATGTTCATGCTCATGGTCATGATCGTGGTGATGTTCGTGCTCATGCTCATGGTCATGATCGTGGTCGTGATCATGGTGGTGGTGATGATGCTCGTGCTCATCGTGCTCACTCTGCTTCTTAGCCTGTGCAAGCAGTTCTGACAGCTCATCATCAAGGGTATTCTTCTGTGTCATAGCCTCAACTATAGCGGAACCCGACAGCTCGTCCCAGTCGGTGGTGACGATAGTTGCCTTGTCATTGAGGGCACGAAGCCTGCTTACCGTATCATCAAGCTTATCCTGTGCAAGCCCCTTAGTGTGGCTGAGAATAAGGCAGCTGGCGTAGGTTATCTGATTGTCAAAGAACTCGCCGAAGTTCTTCTGATACATCTTGCACTTCTTGGCGTCAACTACTGTTGTGAAGCCGTCAAGCTCGACGTCCTTTGAGCCGATGTTCTGCACAGCCCTTATAACATCGGAGAGCTTGCCCACGCCCGAGGGCTCGATGAGTATTCTGTCGGGGTGATACTGCTTTAGCACCTGCTCTAAAGCCTTGCCGAAATCGCCCACCAGCGAGCAGCAGATACAGCCCGAATTCATCTCGGTTATCTGCACGCCTGCCTCCTGCAAAAAGCCGCCGTCTATGCCTATCTCACCGAACTCGTTCTCGATGAGCACAAGCTGCTCGTTATTAAAACCGTCTGCTATGAGCTTTTTTATGAGCGTTGTCTTGCCTGCGCCCAGAAAGCCCGAAAAAATGGTTATCTTTGTCATAAAAATCTTCCTTTCTAAAGACTAAATCTTACAAACAATAATTATACCACTATTTTTTATATAAATCAAGCGGAAATTATGAATAGCAGGCGGAGGGGTATTTTGTTAAATACAATTATTAACGATATATATATAATTGCCTTGACAAATTAAAATTAACGTGATATAATGATTTTATAAACAATTTATAAACGGAGGTTTTATTATGGTCAAGAAGTTTATTTCGGCCGCGGCTGCGGCGGCAATCGTGTTCGGCTCGGCGGCGGCTCTCCCGCAGGGCGTTTTTGATGATCTTGGCACGGGGATCACGGCGAGGGCGGCAACAGAGTACACATCGGGCTTCTGGAGGTTTACAAAGAACGATGACAATACGGTCTACATCTCGGGCTATACAGGCTTTGATTCATCTATCACTATCCCTGCAACACTTGAAGATCTGAAAGTTGTAGGTATAGGTGACAGTGCTTTTGAGAATAACCAGAACCTTGAAGAGGTGATCATTCCTGCGAATGTTACATATATCGGGTATGCAGCTTTCAAAGGCTCGTCTATTACAAAGATAACTGTTCCTGCTACTGTTAAGACGATAGCTTTGCGTTGGGGAACTTGGGGTTCTTGTCAGACATTTATGAATTGCACCAAACTTAAATCAGTAGTGTTCAATGCAGGAGATATTAATGAGGAGTTGTTCAGCGGATGTACAGCTCTTACTACGGTGAAACTCGGCAGCAGCACTAAGAATATATCAAGCAGTGCATTCTTAAATTGCAGTTCATTGAGTTCTATAAATCTAAATAACGTTACCAGTATTAATAATGAAGCATTTGCCGGCTGCAAGTCGCTTGGCTCTGTAACACTTGGAAACGACCTTGCATTTCTTGGCTACCGTGCTTTTGCACAGACAGGTCTTACATCGGTAACGATACCGGAAAAAGCAAAAATAGGGCTTCGCTGGAGCGACTGGGGCAGTGCTTCTACATTCAGCGGCTGTGAAAAACTGACAACTGCAACTATTAATAATACATATGTAGGAGAATACGAATTTGAAAATTGTCCTGCACTTAAAACAGTTACATTAGGTACTAATATAAGAACAATAGACAGCAACTCGTTTAGTGGCAATAAAGCGCTTACAACTGTAATCAATAAAGGAAATCCCGTATATATTGGCGGCGATGCTTTTAGTAATTGTACATCACTAAAAAATATAAACTTAGGTTCAAGTCTTGTGTTCTTGGGCTATGCTGCTTTTTATGGTGATACATCTCTGACAACCATGAGAATACCTTCAACGGTCGTCTCTCTTGGTCTCAGATGGGGTGACTCGGGCAGTGCAAGTACATTTGAAGGCTGTACAAACCTTAAAGATGTATACATAGCAAACGCCTCTATGAAGACTGACGGCACTTATGATATGTTCAAAAATGTCACAGGCTTTACTATCAACACCATACAGGATTCCCCTGCATATAAATATGCTACAAATAACGTATATTCCAAAAAGACTTTTGCCGCTGTCCCGTCAACGGCTGTAGCATTCAACAACAGCAACTATACACTTGTAAACGGTGAAACGCTCATACTCTACCCCGAAATGACACCTGCCAACTCTACAGATAACTATACATATATCTCGGGCGACACAAGCGTGGCTGAAGTTAACGAGTACGGCGTGGTAACTGCCAAGAAAACAGGCCTCGTGCAGATACAGGTAACTACATCAAGCGGCAAAAAGGCAGTCTGCACAATTAATGTTGTAGCATCGGGCACATCGAGCAAGGACGCACCCAAGAAGAAGAGTATAGCTCTCTGTACAGCAGCTGTTCCGAATGTATCATATACAGGCAGCGCTCTCACACCTGAGGCAACAGTCCTCTTTAACCCCACTATCGAGCTGACAAATGGCGTGGACTATACTGTTACCTATACAAATAATGTAAATATAGGCACAGCAACAGCTACTTTTACCGGTATCGGCAACTATACAGGCAAGCTCACAAAGACATTTACAATCACCGGCGACCTTAGCAAGGCGACAGTAAGCGATCTTTCTGATGCTGTATATTCCGGCGCCGCACAAACACCTGCACCGACAGTCAAGATAGGTACAACTGTACTTGCAGCAAATAAGGACTATACTCTGTCTTATTCCAACAATACAAACGCAGGCACAGCAAAGATCACTATCACAGGCAAGGGCAGCTATTCGGGCACTATCGCTAAGACATTCAATATCAAGCCTGCAAGCATCTCGGCTGCTGTAATTAGCGGTGTCAGTGACAGCACATATACGGGTGCAGCAGTTAAGCCCGTCCCGACAGTCAAGGCAGGCGATGCAACACTTAAGGCAAATACCGACTATACCGTTTCCTACACAAGCAACACAAATGCAGGCACAGCAACTGTTACTGTAACAGGCAAGGGCAACTACACAGGCACAGCTTCAAAGCAGTTTAAGATAACCCCTGTAAGCCTTGCAAAGGCAGCAGTATCGGGTCTGTCAAACAAGACCTACACCGGCAAAGCACTCACTCAGACACCCGTAGTCAAGCTCGGCTCAAAGACCCTCAAATCGGGCACAGACTACACGGTATCGTACAAGAACAACAAGAATGTCGGCACAGCAACAGTAACTATCACAGGCAAGGGCAACTACAACGGCACAGTAAAGGCAACATTCAAGATCTGCCCCAAGAAGACAGCCGTTAAGAAGCTCACAAGCCCCAAGACAAAACAGCTTAAGGTAACATACGGCAAGGTGGCAGGCGTTACGGGCTATCAGATAACCTACTCGACAAGCTCGAAATTCACAAAGAAGACCACCAAGAGCGTAAACGCCGCAGGCACATCCAAGACCATAAAGAAGCTCACAAAGGGCAAGACCTATTATGTAAAGGTTCGCACCTACAAGACAGTAAGCGGCACAAAATACTACAGCGGCTACACAGCTGTAAAGAAGATAAAAGTTAAATAATGCAAAAGGCTGCACGGCGAGTCAGATCACCGTGCAGCTTTTTTATATGTGGTTTCTAAGATCTATCAGAAATATTTGAGCAGCTCTTCCCTTACGCTGTCAAGCCTCGGCTCGCAAAGGCCGAAATCCATACCCCTGAAGCTCCAAGCGCTTCTTGATATGCCGTATTTCTCAAACACCTTGTTTATAGCCTTGTACCATTTGAGGGTGTCTTCGGGGGAAACGATATCTATGCAGCCGTACTCGCCGCAGTAGAGGTCTGTGCCCTCGGCCTTGGCCTTTTCGATAGCCGAGCCGAACATCTTCTCAAAGTACTCCTCGTCAACGCCTGCGTCCTCAAACGCCACACGCTCCTCGGGCTTTATAAGGTCAGTCCAGTAAGCGCCCTGATGTGTGAACTTGAGCGGGTCATAGCTGTGGAAATTGTATACCACCTTGTCGTCATAGGGCTTTTCCAGCGCCGCAACGGCAGATGCGTGGTTGTTCCAGTAGCTGCCCACGATAACTATCGTGTCGGGGGCATACTTTCTTATCCTGCCTATGCACTCCTTGATTACCTTGTTCCATACGGTGATGAACTTATCGTCAGTCACCTCGTTTAACAGCTCAAATGCCGCATCGTCGCTGTATTTGCCGAAACGCTTTGCCATTTCCTCCCACAGCTTGTAGAACTTCTCCTGATAAGCCTCGCTCTCAAAGAAGCCGTGCTCGTCCTCGCTGTAGTCATCAAACGAGAAGCCTGCTGTCTTGTGCAGGTCAAGAACTATCTTAAGTCCGTTCTTTCTTGCATACTCGATAGCACGCTCGATGTGTGCAAAGCCTGCCTCATTCACCGAGCCGTCGGCGTTCTCTAATATGTTGTAGTCAAAGGGCAGCCTTACGTGGTCAAGCCCCCATGAAGCTATGGTCGCAAAATCCTCTTCCTTGATGAAATTGTTAAGTCTGTCGTCGCTGTAATCGCACTGCGACAGCCAGCCGCCGAGATCCACTCCTCTGTAAAAGCCTTTTTCTTTAATCATATATTTCTTCCTCCAATATTATATTTGTGCTGTGTCTTATTCGTTAAAGGGTGTGAACTTTACCCACTGATACTCTGCTGTGAGGGGGAGGTTGCTGTCATCAAACTTTTCGAGCCAGCCGTCAACGCCCTTGCCTGCCCAAACGTTAGCCATTATCTTGCTGGGTGTCGAGGGGAGGTTCTCAGTCACCGAGTATACCTCAACATCATCAATGAACCATACAATCTTGTCCTTGTGCCACTCAAATGCATATGTGTGGAAATCCTCAGAAGCATCAAAGCCGAGATCGTGCATATGCTCGTGGTTGCCCTTGCTGTCGGTGAAGTAGTTGAACTGCACCTTTGTTGTGTCCTTGCCGAGAATTTCGATATCTATCTCGTCCCAGGGGTTGTTGTCAGAGGGACCTGTGTAGGTGAACAGCGAGGTAACAACGCCCTTGTTCTTAATAGCCTTTATGCTTGCTTCATATCTGCCGTAGCTGTAGAAATCCTTAGTTCTGAACTCACCGCCCGAGTAAGGTATACCCTTCTCCTGACGGGGGTCGTTGTCTATAACGAGCTGCATTTTGCCATCGTTGAATGTGCAGTTCTCGCTTCTCCAGAAAACATTGAACATTGAGCCGTTTGTCCAGCCGCTCGAGCACTCTGCGAATGAGGGCATACCCTCTGAGAAATCTGCATACATTCCCTCATCGGTCTTGTAGCTCTTGGCATCTGCCTTGCTCTCAGCTGCCGAAGAAGCCGAAGACGATGCGCCCGATGTGCTCTCTGCCGATGACGAGCTGCTGCTGTCACCGCAGGCTGTGAGCATAAGTGCCGCAAGAACGAGTGAAAAAATCATACCTTTCTTAAACATAGAATATCCTCCTTCAATTAACCGTTCAGTTTGACCTGTTCCTTTGCTTTTCATTGTATGTATTATATCATCTGCCGCAGCAAAATAATATAAGAGTTTTCACCTTTATATCAAATCCATAACATAAGAAAAAAGTTCACATATCCGTCTTTTCCTATAAAAATATCCTCTCATAAAGAGAGGATATTTTTCTTTCATATACTTCTATAGGAAACCATACTTGAAATCTTGTTATTGGGTGGAAGTAATGTTTTCAGCTGTTATTACTTGAACCAGCCGCCTTCCTTATCGCCATTCATCTGACCGCCCCACAGGTAAATGCTGTAGTTCTCTGCTTTGCACTCCTCATCGCTGTCGGAATCGGTATAGATAGTGTTCCATGTGCCCTCACCGATAAAGTGTGCATCAGATTTTGCATTCGGGATATAAACGCCGTCTACATAAGATACCAGTATACCCTTTCTGTAAAGCTGCATCAGACGTACAGTACCGTCGGTGTTATACACGATGACCAGACCGAAATTAGTCTTATTATCCTTTAAATACTTGCTGCAGTTATTGGTTGATGTATTGTACTTAAGAGGATTAACTTTCTTGCCTGTCTCCCATGTCTCGGAGAATGCTTCATCGAGACATCCTGCAATTACCTTATCAAGAGCCTGAGAGCTGCCGTTAGCAGCGCTTCCGCCTTCCTTATATACTACCCAGCTGAAGTTTGTGAAAGCGCCTACCTTCTCGTACTTTCTTTCACTCATTTTCTTGTTTTTATCAAGATCCATATAGAGCACCTTGTTAAAGCCGCCGGAAGTATCATCATTGTTAAGCATAATATTTCTTACCAATGATGCCTCAACTGCATTCTTTATGGTCTTTGCATCTGCCACCGCAGCCTTGATCTTTGCTTCCTTAACGTAGCCTATGACTGTAGGAATAAGTATAGCTGCAAGTGTACCTATGATAGCGATAACAACTATCAGCTCAACGAGCGTAAAGCCTTTCTTCAATTTTTTCATAGGATCACCCCTGTTCTTTCTTGAAAATTTTGCCCCTGCCGCTGCTTCTCGGCATGACGGGCAATATTCTTCCCTTGAATACATTATATCACATTTCGGGAAATATTGCAAATATTTGAATTGCCCTCAAACGTTTGAAATACTTAACTTTTACGCACAAAGTTATAAATATTAAATAATGAGCAGCAATTACAAAAAATACAAATGAAAAAGTATCAATTATTTCATCACGGAAATGCCGTAATCATTGGGAAGAACGATAATGTATTTATCTATATTTATTATATCGGGCGGTTTGCCCGAGTGTTAAACCCCTTGCTGGTAAAAAATGTTTAATATTCTGAGTTATGGTTATAAGTGTTAACTTCTGAATAAAATTTGAATTGTTAAATGATTTATAAGCAAACGTTTTCGTAAAAAATGCATAAAAAAGAAGATGCAAGCCTTAAGCTTACATCTTCATTGCCGATTTTTACTGTTCTTCAAACTGATCCTTGCCGACGCCGCAGAGGGCACAGGCAAAATCCTCGGGCAGGTCTTCAAACTTGGTTCCGGGGGCTATTCCCATATCGGGTGCGCCCTTTTCCTCGTCGTATTCCCAGCCGCATACCGAGCAAGCATATACTGCCATTCTCTCACACCTCGCTTTCGCTCATATTTTATATCAGTTATTATGTCCTTATAAAAAAGGTAGGCTTGTTCGCAGATACGGAAAACCATTATTTCCAATCCATAAACGATACAGTGGCCTACATTAGTAATATTATATCATATTCTCTTAAAAATGTCAAGTGAGCAGCAGATTTCTTAACTCACCTACCGTGTCAGCTATCACATCAGCCCCGTGAGACTCAAGAAACTCCCTGCCCCTGAAGCCGTAGGAAACGCCTATGCAACCTATGCCGCTGTTTTGCGCCGTCATTATATCGACATCTGAATCGCCTATATATATAGTATAGTCAGCCTCAGCGCCCAGCGCACGCATAACTTCAAGCACGCTGTCGGGGGCGGGCTTTTTGCGTATGCCCTCACGCTCGCCTATGGCTATATCGAATATGCCGCCGAAATACTCCTCGCAGAGCTTTTTCACGGCGTAGTCTGCCTTGTTGGATACAACAGCCGTGCGTATGCCGTTAGCTTTCAGCTCGCTCACAAGCTCGGGGATTCCCTCATAAGGCCTTGTCTTGTCCTTACAATGGGCAGAATAATAAGCTGTGAACGCCTCGTGCGTTCTCACAATATCTTCATCACTTACCCCGTCGGGGGTCGCACGCTCTATCAGCTTTCTGATGCCGTTGCCCACAAAGCGCCTTACCTCGTCTTTGGTGCGGGCAGGATAGCCGCAAGCCGCAAGTGCTGCATTTGCCGCATCTGCAAGGTCATCAAGGGTATCAAGTATCGTTCCGTCAAGGTCGAATATCACACATTTATATCTCATTTGCTTCTCCATTATAAAGATTTTGTGCCGTCCTCCAGCACATATGCCACGATCAGCCGCCTTGTGCCGATCACATCGCTTATGCTGTCATACTGCCTTGCACCTGTAACACTATTGTAACGGTTGTAGACATATATCTTGTCGTACTTCTTCTCAAAAGCCACGGTGTGCAGCCCCTTTGTGAAAAACAGCATATCCTTGAAGAAATTGCCTGTCTTTTCCGCTATCCAGAAGCCGAGAACGCCGCAGACCTTGTTCTTATCGGCAAGGAACTCATCAGTCGCTGCAGCTGTATTAAAGGTCTTGTAGGGGTAGCCGTGAAAATCGTAGTAGCGGCCAAGCACCTTTGGCGATGTTCCGAAATAGCCTGATGACACAAACTTGTGCATTCTGTTTAGCTCAAACTCATAGATTATCTCAGGCAGCTGCACATCACGCCCTGTGAGCAGCATAGTGTTGGCAACAGCTATCAGCTCACAGCCGCACCATTCGAGCGAGTGAGTGCCGTAGACGAGCTTTTTTATGTGCTCACCGCCCTGCCCGTGAAGCATCTTGCCCTCAAGCCCGACAAATGCCGTCTTGTTAGCCTCGTAGTTTTGCACAGCTCTGTTTATTCTTGCCCGCCGCAGCCCATTGAACTGCTCGGGCAGGGTTATCCAATTTTTCATAGTGGTTTTCCTTTCGGGGGTGCTCGGCCGCACGGGTCAAGTGCCGCCGATGAAGCGTTTGGCTTAAGGTAAGGTATGGCACGGCGGCATCGAACAAATTGATTTCCGAATTATGCGTTGAGGTGTCATACCGAAGGGGCTTGGGGGGCGCTGGTTTCAGCGGAGCTGAAACCGGAAAGCCCCCGCCCAACACTTCGGGCTTGTTATAAACATCCTCTTAGCTAATAGCGTTCGGGCGGAACCCCTCCACCACCGCCACTCTGCGAGTGTCGGCGGTCCCCCTCACCTTTCAGGGGAGACGAAATCATCAGCTAAGAGAGCTTATGTATACCCTTACGGCACTAATATGCCTCCCCTGAACGCATTATCAGCCTGCGGCTGAAAAAGCTCGACGGAGGGGTTCCTCCCACATATTTCCGATTTGCCAACCATATTCCCCATTTTTCCCGCCTATATTATATCACATTTCGGCAGAAAAATCAATCGCTCTGCATAGGTTACAAAAAGGTTACAGCGATTACAGACATATTACGGCATTTTTGCCATATACTGGTATATTTGCTGTTATCTTGCACTAATATACTCCAAATCCTTTAGTTATATTGTCATTTCCGAGGAAAAATCCGCCAAAATGTTTACAGAGCGGTTAAAATGTGGTATAATGATAACTGTTAGAAAAAGTGAACCATTATTCCCGCCTGCTATTTGCGGGAAAAGAACAAAAGAGAGGAAATGATTTTTTATGAAAGAAAGAACGATCGTCCGAACGTCGCTCTCCGTGGCGACAGCATTAGTATTTTCGTTATCAACGATAACCTGTGTGTGCGCAGACAATGACAGCCTGCCGCAGGCTCAGACGGGAGTAGTTACCACCGTTTGTGAAAGGCACAGCTTCTCAACACCGAGAATAACAAAAACAGCAACGCTTGAAAGCGAGGGAGAGAGAAAATACGCCTGCTCTGAATGCGGCGCTGTTAAAACCGAGATAATTCCGAGACTTACCGACATCAAGAACGCCGTTATAACAAATGTTTCATCAAAGGTTGCTTACACCGGCAAGTCGATACAGCCCCAGCCCACAGTTACATTAGGCGACAAGGAGCTTATACCCGGCAGAGATTATGTTATCATCTACGGCAGCAACACAAAGCCTGGCAAGGGTATCGTTACCATAGTCGGCACAGGCAGCTACGGCGGCAAGCTCACCAAGAGCTTTATCATTCTCCCTGCAAGAAGCGGTATCGCTAAGATAAAGTCTTCAAAGGCTGCTACTGCTACAGTAAAGCTTAAAAAGACAGTAGGTGCAGACGGCTACAGGATAGCATACTCCACCAACAAGAAATTCAAAAAGGGCACAGTAAAGTATGTGACCGTAAAGGCAGACAAGCTCACCGCAACTATCAAGAAACTCAAAGGCGGCAAGACATACTACATCAAGGCGCAGGCTTTCAAGACAGTAGGCGGCAAGAAGTACTACGGCAAATACAGCACAGTCAAGAAAGTTACAATAAAGCAGACGACTTCGCAGCTGAGAGCTGCCAAGGTCAAGAAGGTATGCGACTACGGCATAGCTAATGCAGGCGGAGCATATATCTACTGCGGCTCGTCATTCAGAGCTACCGACTGCTCGGGTCTTACAATGCAGTGCTTTGCGCAGGTAGGCATAAACCTCCCCCACAATGCAGCAGCACAAGCTTCTTACGGCAGGGCGGTCAGCTACAACGAAATGCAGGCAGGCGATCTTATAATCTGCTGCGGCTACGGCCATGCGGCACTTTATATAGGCAACGGCAAGTTCGTTCACGCATCAAACCCCTCAAAGGGCATAACGATCGAGCCTGTAAGCCAGCTTCAGTACTACGGCATAAACACGATAAGACGTCTTATATAAATCACAAGGCAGCTCCCATAAGCGGGGGGCTGCTTTTTCATATCTGCAAGGCTTGCAATATCCGCCGTTAAGTGTTATAATATTTTAGAAAAGGAGTTTTGAAAATGCCGGAAATAATTAAGATAACAAGCCTTGAAGATAAAGACCTGCTGCCCTACCGCATCACCTCGGAGGTGCAGCTGCTGCGGTGGAACGAGCCGCAGGAAGGAATTTTCATAGCAGAAAGCCCCAAGGTCATACGCCGTGCCCTTGATGCGGGGTATGAACCGCTGTCGCTGCTTGTTCTGGATAAGTATGTAACAGGGCAGGCCGCTGATATAATCGAGCGCACGGACGGAATACCCGTCTACACATCAGATGAGGGCACTCTGTGCGCCATAACGGGCTTCAAGCTCACCCAAGGGGTGCTGTGCGCCATGCGCCGCAAAATGACCCCCGACCCCGCCGCACTTATTGGGAACGCCAAGCGCATAGCCGTGCTTGAAGACATAATGAATCAGACGAACGTGGGGGCTGTCTTCCGCTCGGCGGCAGCTTTGGGCATTGACGCCGTGCTGCTGACACGTGCGAGCAGCGACCCGCTTTACCGCCGCTGTGTGAGGGTGAGCATGGGCACGGTGTTTCAGGTGCCGTGGGCGTATATGAGCGAGCCTGCGCCCGACTATGTAGGCTTTCTCAAAGCGCAGGGCTTCAAGACCGCCGCTATGGCGCTTCGTCACGATACGGTGAGCATTAGTGACGAAAGAGTCAAGAGCGAGGAGCGCCTTGCCATTATCCTCGGCACCGAGGGCGAGGGGCTAAAAGAGCAGACAATACTCTCCTGCGACTACACTATCAAGATACCCATGTCGCACGGAGTCGATTCCTTAAACGTCGCCGCTGCCAGCGCCGTGGCGTTTTGGGAGTTGGGAATAAGAGGTTAGCGTTAAAGGTAAAGAGGTAAGAGCATAAGCCCTTACCTCTTATTTTTATTCCTCGTCCTTTGCCTTTTTGCCGAGGGCATCGTTAAGCTGCAATACTATCTCGCTGAAATAGCGCCTGCTTACGTCGCTGATTCTGAGGAAGCCCTTTTCCTCTTTGTTGTAGTAATAAGGCTGGCTGCCTGCTTTGTAGAATATCAGCTTTTCGGTGGTAACTTCCTCGCCCTCGAAATCATACACCACAATGCTCGTGCCCGAGAATGTCAGCATAACGCCGAAGCCCTCTTTGGTTTGCGTGCCGTCAGCGTTTCTCACCCTGCGTGCGATGTCGTCACGGTAGAAGTAGAAGAACCACCCTGCGTCCTCAGCCTGCCCCTTGTACCAGCCGAGCTTGGTCATCTTGTTGATAAGTGTCAGGCTGTTGAGCTCTATATTCTCAAAGCGTGTGAGCTTGTTGGCATTCAGTTCACCCTCTTCAGGCAGATAAACGGCTCTGTCAAGCTGCGAAAAAGGCTGCTTTATCTCAAAATCTTCAAGCTGCTCACGCCAGCCGTCAAGCTGCTCTTTATTAAGCTCTATCGGGTGAACAAGGCCTATTTGCGCACCCTCGGGCAGGGTGTATTCATCACCCTCCATATCGGTAAAGCTGCCGTCATCCATATAGCGGAATGTGGTTTTAAGCTCACTCCCCTCATAAACGCCCCATATAAGGCCAATGGCAAAGCAGTTCATCACGGCATTTTTAACAAAGAGCTCGTTCCACTTTTGCTGTGACCAGCGCCTGTCGCACATCAGCACGTATTCAAGTCTTGCACGCTGTGCTGTTATAACGTTTTTGAGCTGTTTTTTCAGCTCCTTGAACTCGTCATAGGCTGCCTTTGATTTGTCGGGGTCGTCATTTGCGCCGGGCTTAGGCAGGTTCTTTACCTTTTTCTCGCCGCTGAATATCTCAAGCTCCAATGTTGGGGCTATGTATACCTTGAACTGCCTTGCGCCGTAGTCAAACTCACGGCACTTGTTCTCATCAAACCCCAAGTCGGGCACTATCTTGTCGGCAAGCTCTTCGGTGGTAAGCCCCAGCGCTTCGGCGGCGTTCATCATAGCGTCGCCTGCCGCCGCACGCACCTGCTTGTTCTTGAATTTCCTTGACATATTGTCAACGTTCATTAAAGCCTCGCTGCTGCCGTCGAGCGCCATAGCCTTTACAGCTTCGGCAGCGATAGCACCACGCATATTCTCTGCCCAGTGCTTGATGCTGTGCATAAACTCCCTCACCATAGGCAGCCCACCGTGGCAGGCGCAGAAGTAGAGCAGGCACTTTTGCTTGGCCTGTGCGCCGTTATCGCACCAGCGGCCGAAAACCTCGGCGGCAAAGTTCTCCAAGGCTTTTTTATCAAGCTCGGCGGCGATGTCGTCTGCAAGCTTGCTCCTCTGCGGCTGGGTAAATGATGCATAGCACATCACAAGCGCCCGCAGGATGTCCTCCCCTGCTTCGCTGCCGTCAGTCTTGTAAACAGGCCCAAACGGCCTATCAAACAGAAAACTCAGCTTGCCCGTTTTGCTTGACTTTGCAAGCTTTTCAAGCTGCTGCTCCAGACTTATCTCGGCTGTACTGCTGCCCTCGACTGCCGCACCGATAAGTGCGCCTATCTTGGCTCTTATCTTCTCGCTCTTTTCCGCTTCAAAGGCCTCGCCGAGGGCGCCCATGTAAGCCTCTGCCCCCTGCTTTGATATCACCTCAATTGCAAGCTCACGCTTGGCGCCCTTCTTGGCTTTGAGAAGTGCAACTATATCATCAGCCCAGCCCTTATGATTGCAAAGAATCTCCGACACCTCGGCTCTTACCGCCTTGCTGCCGTCATCTGCGAGGGCTAATAACTCGCTCTTGAATTCATTCGGGTGCCTGCCTATAGCCTTAGCGTAGAGTACCCTTGCTGTGGCGCAGAGTTTTTTGAGCTCTACCCCCTTAAGCCCCTGCCTGCGCTCATCAAACGCATCTATCGCCGCAGCGGTGCATTTTTCCTTTTCAGAATACATATCGTCTATGCATAAACCTACGGCATCAAGCGACTGCGTTAGGTCAGCGCCGCTTTCGCACATCATATCTATGGCTTCTTTTATGCCTTCTTCACTATTGACAACAAAGCCTGTGTATTCCTTGACCCTGTAAAAGCGCCCGTAGGCGATATCGGCAAGCATCATCACAGTCACCGCACGGGCGATGAAATCATCTCTGCCAAAAGCCGTATAATAGTCAAGCTCACTCTGCTTTTTTGTATAGCCTATCTTCTTTTTGCCTATCTCGGCCAGCGCATCTGCAAGCGCTCTCTGCCCGCAGATGTATTCTCTTATTATCTCGCCGTGGTCATACTGAGCTGATATCTCCTCCATTACCCTGCGGCGGGTCTTATTCTGTATGTTGAAAGCCTTTTTGTCATATTCCGCCCCGCTTTGTATCAGCGCATCTTCAAGCTCCTTTGCGTGCAACGGCTCGCTGCATTGTTTTATCGCCTTTACATAAACGTCTGTATACTCCTTTGCAAGCTTTTGCTTGTGCCACACCTTGCCCCTGATATTAAGTATATAGTCGGGTGTGACGATAGACGGTTCCTCCTCTATGACCTCATAGATACGCTTTGAGTCTATCTTCATATTTGACAGATAGTTTATGAGTGTGCGGTTTGCATATATGCTGTCAAGGGATTTAAGCGTGGTCGCAAGTGTATCAAGATAGTGCTTATCAAAGTAAGCGCACTCTGCCATAAGTGTAAGGCAGTATTCCTGCGCCTTGGCTTCTATCACGTTTACCTTTGAGAATGCTATCACCTTATGCGCAAGGGTCAGCGCTTTCTTAGCACGCTCATCACCCTGCTCCATCTGGTCAAGCGCATAGATAAGCAAAAGCGCTCTGCCCGAGATGTTGTCTTCATCTGTCAGCTCTGCGGCACGCAGGCAGGTGTCGATATCCTTTTTCTCTGGGTGGTAGAATAGATTATTCTGAAGTGCAGCGAACACCGCCCTTATAGCATAGGCTATTGCTTTCCCGTCGTCGGCGTGGCCTGCTTTCAAGCCACGGCTGAAGAAATTGCGCTCGGTCTCCTCACCTGCCACGCCGTTTAAAAGCCGCCAGCACATAGTGCCGCCCACAGCGTAGATAAAGTTTACATATCTGTTTATCTTGTCGGCATTTGTGGGGCTTAACAGCTCTTTCTTTATCGCCTTGCGGATAGCGTCAACCCTTTTCCAATCCATAGCGCCACGCAGGTCGATGCGCTTAACGCCCTTTAAAAGCGACATATCCATCGGCTTGTCCATATCCATAAACTCATCAAAGACCGCAAGATCCTCCTGCGGCACGCCGAAAAGTTCCAAAGCCGCCGCAAGGCCGCCTATGTTCTTTGAGTCTCCGTTTGCATAAAGCATTTTCTTCTCCTCCTATAATTTCATATTATAAAGAGCCGAATCAAGGCTCAGTTTTTTCTTTGCAAGGTCGATATATCGGTATATTGCCGACATCTTTTCAAGCACCTCGGCACTGTTGTCTTCAAAGCTGTGGCGGTAGCGCTCTGCCGAATCAAAAAAGCCCTTAAGAAGCCTTGAAAAGCTGCCAAGCCCGAAATCAGCCGCAGTATCGACAAGCTCTTTTGTATCGGTCAGCGATGCCCCTATGCCGCTTCTTAATGCCTCGCACAGCTTGTCGCTCACATCATCAAGCAGCACGCTTATACTGCCGGCATACTTTGCACGCCGATCGGTGTTCTCATACTCTTTTGGCAGCGTAAAGTCACGCTTTTCAAGCTCCATTATGAAGTCATACATCTCGATCGGGAAGAGTATCAGCTCGCCCTCGTCAAAGTATGCGCTCACAAGCCATACGAAATACCCCTCGGGGTGTTTTTTCATCTTGCCCAAGTGGCTTTCAAGCTGCCTTATAAGCTCGCCCGTGTATTTTGTATGTTTGGCGGTCATTCTCACGGCGTTGCCGAAGCTGTCGGCAAGCTCTGCCACAAGCTGCTGGGTCATATCGTCAAACTCATAGCCCATAAGCTTTTTGGGGTGGAAAAAGAAAAGCCTATCTGTTTCGTCTTTCACTTTTTTCTGTGACAGCTCTACAGCTATCTCACGCAGGTCATCATGAACGAGCCTGCGCAAAGGGGCGCAGTTGAGGTTTGCACGCTGCTGTGAGATGATTGTCGTCTGCTCTGACGATGACAGCTTGCCGCCCGAGAGTTTTGCCCCTATAAGGCTCATGCGTGAGTGCATAAGGCTCTTTATCGTAACGCCTGCCCCCCACACCTCTGACGAGCCACGGCGTATTCTTTTAGCACCCTCGTAAAACACAGGCCGAAGATCAGAGTATGACAAAAACCGCTGCGGGGATTTCTCGTCCATATTGAGAAAATAATATATCTGCCCCGTGTAATCGCCCTCGGTGACGCTTCTTGTGCCAATGGGCAGAATGTCGAGCAGGCCGCCATAATCCTCATAGGCCGCCTTGAAGCTGCCAAGGTCACTCTCTGTCAAATCGTCGGCAGCAAGCCTGCCCACAAGCCCGGCGCAGCTGCAAAGTCTTTGCACAAACACCCGCTCGTCAAAGGCCGCACGCCGCCCGATACAATCAGAAAGCCTTGTGCCGACTTCACGCACGGCACGCTCTGCGTCTGCCATTCTTGCAGCGTGGCAGCGCACGGCTGCTATCTCCAGCCCGTCGGCAGCGCTCTCCTCGGCACGCACAAGCCCCCGCTTAAGTATGCCCGCCAATTGCAGGGCGCATATATCCGCCGCCTCGTGGACTTTCTTAAGCTCATTTTTTGAAAGCGGCGTATCCTTGACAGGCGGCTCCTGCGGCTGAGGCTCTTCTTTGAGTGCAGGCTCAGGCTCGGGTGTAGGCTGTTCATCAGGTTGTTCTTCGGTTATACGCATTACTTTTTTGAGCATTATCACCGCCGAAAGAATATGCCTGCACACGCCCCTTGCAGGGCAGGAACACTCACTATCTTCAAAGGGAACTTTTATCACGCAGCTCTCGCCGCCCGAGAAAAACTCGACGCCCGCTTCTGTCACCTGATATCTGAAATCCATTCCCTCGGTGTCTTTAACGGCACGTTTGTAAAGCCCCTTGTTTGCAATCCCTATGAGCTTTTCTTCATTCGCCGCCGCAAGTGCGGTTTTTAAGGTCTTTTCATCTAACACTCACCGCACCCCTTTCAGTTAAACATTCTGCCCACGTAGTCGCCCAGCTCATCGGGCGTCAGCGCACCCACGAAAGCGCCGAGGTCGGCAAGCTTCTGCCCTAAAATCTTGTCATAGGCAGGCGATGCGTCTTCATCAAGGGCTGTAAGAAAGCTAAGCTTTGCGCCGCTTTGGATTATGTTCTTTGAAGTGTTCATAAGCGTCGATACGCTGCCGCCCTCGTAGAGGTCTGTCACACACAGTATACAGGTGTCGGCAGGGGTCTTTATAAGCGTTTCGCAGTAGGAAAGCGCCTTGGCAATATCCGTTCCGCCGCCGAGCTGAACGCTCATAAGCACCTCGGCAGGCTCGTCAACGTGCCCCGACAGGTCAACCACGCTTGTGTCGAAAATGACAAGGTTTACCTGCGCAAAGGGCAGCTTTGAGATTATCTGCGCCATAACTGCGCTGTAGATGACCGACCCCAGCATCGAGCCGCTTTCGTCTATCGCTATGATGACGGCCTTCTTGTTGTATTTTTTGACCCGTGAGCTGAAATAGATATCCTTGAGCATTATCTGCTCGTGCTCTTTATCGTAGTTTTTAAGGTTTCGCTGCACCGTCTTTTTTATGTCAAGATTGCGTGATGTATGTATGGGGCTGCGCTCGTTGCGGTCAAGCCTGCCGAGTGTCGAGCGCTTAACGCTCTGTTCGAGCCTGCTTGCTATTTGCTGTGCCACCTGCCTTGCAACCTTTTTGGCAGTTTCGAGCACCTCGCCTTTCATAAGGTGCCGCAGCTGCATTACCGCCTTTAAAAGCCCCATATCGGGCTGCAAGCTTTCAAGCACCTTTTTGTCGGTTATCAGCTCTGCCATATGAAATTCATCAAGCGCCTGCTTTTCCAAGACCTCGGCGGTGCTTTTCGGGAAAAGCTCACGCACCCTCGATATCCACTTGGCAGCTGTCAGCTGTGAGCCGCCGAGACCGCCGCTGCGGTCTTCGCCGTCGCCCCTGTCTTTGGGGGTGTCGTGCCTTATATCGTCGCTGTCGCCGTGGCTGTAGAGGTAGTCGAGCAGCTCGTCCATTTCATTAAAGGTCATCAGCTGCTTTTCATCGCCCTTGAAGCCAAGGCTCTGCTGTGAAGCCTTGCCGAGTATGAGCCGCCAGCGGTTTACCGACAGGTCTTTTGTTGTCTGTTTCTCATTTACATTCATATTTGTTCCCTCTTAAGAATAGCGGCAAGCTCTCTGTCAAGCTCTTTGCCGAATTCAAAAAGCCCCTCGTCTATCGCACGGTCATATAGTATGCTGTCGCTGCTGCCGCCGTATATATCGGCAACTGCCTTAGCTGTTCTCTGTATCTCCTGCGGGGTGAATGATGAAAATGCAAGCCGCAGGTCTGGCAGCACCTCCATAAAATCCTCACCCGACATTCCCGATATCAGCTTGTCGGCCATTTCTATAAACACGGGGTCTGAAAAAACTATATCTCTCGCCGAGGAGAAAAGCCCACGCATATATTTTGAGCCCTGCTTCTTTATCTCTGCCGAGCCGCTGAGATAACCTTTCATAGCGGCCTGCGCAAGCAGGCGGTTACCATTATCAAAAGCATACAAAAGCCCCAATGCCGCACCGTAGACTGCGGGGTGCTTCTGCGGCTGATTTGTCAGATCAAAAAGTGCGGCATACAGCTCATCACGCCTTGCTGTAAAGAGCGTATCGCAAAGGCCGTAAAGACGCTTTAGTATCTCTATGCAGCTGCCTGCCTGCTCGTCGGGGACGTTTGCAAGCTGCGACAGCGAGCCTATCAGCCTGTCAAAGCACTTTTCCAAAAAGAGCAGACTGATGCTGCTGTCATTATCATAAAGCCTGCTTAAGTCATAGAGCATCGAGAAGTAAGAAAGCCCCTTGCCCACCGACATTATATCGCCGTCTGACGAGAGAATGCTTATTATGACCTCCTGTGCGCCGGGCAGCTCTATTCCGCAGAGAAAGCAGTCAACAGCCGTTCGTGCCGCAGCATCGCAGCGGCGGGTGCCTTTGAGCGCCCGTGAAGCTACGCTTATGCAGGCCTCCTCGATAGTAAAGCCGTCTGCCGTATGGTCGATAAGCGAAGAATCTACCCCCGGGCTGCGCCTGTAGCGCCACACCTCACGCACACGGCTCTTATCCTTTCCTGCGTGCAGGTCGGCGCCCTTTAAGCGCTCGCAGAAGCCTGTGCCGAGGTAAGCCATTCTGTGGAAAAAGCGGCTCACCGAGAGCGACCTTTCGTTCTTGAAAAGCGACACATCAGATTCCTGCGCCACAGCGGAATTAGCTTTTAGCCTGTAGCTCTCGCAGAACTTTTCAAAGTCTGCTATCAGCGGCGGCGTGTGCGCTGTGTCGCCTATATGCCCTACGCCGTCACCCGTCGCAAGCTTTTTGAGTATGTCTATCGGCATGGCGGTGGAGAGGGTCTTTTC
>CADAGC010000011.1 GCA_902787365.1 uncultured Ruminococcus sp.
ACTGCGGCGGATATAGGCAATCTGACGAAAAATTTGTCGGTCTCAGCGTAGCTGAGACCACGTATACTGACATACAATGGTCGTGCGGTATTGCCTTAAAACTACGTCGCCCGAATGGGCAATGTTTTGCAAAGCAAAACTTGCGATTTATCCGCTTGCGGATAAATCAAGATACCTTAATTATACATTGTATATAACGCATCAAAGCGCTCTGCATACTGCAAAGCGCCTGACGAAAATATATGGTGGGTCATCTCGGAAAACCGAGAAGATAGGAGATAGCAAAAAAACAAAACGGACTACAAAGCAGGGAACAGAGCGCCCCTTGCCTTGCAGCCCGCATCATTGCTAAGCTAAATTCTGATTATTTTACGTAGAACAGAAGCTGACCGTATGTCGGGTAAGGCCAGTACTTCTCGCCGACGGATACTTCTATCTCGTCTGCTGTAGCTCTGAGCTCGCCCATAGCTGCGAATACTACATCGTGGTAGTAGTTTGCTGCTTCCTGAACGTCTGTGTACTCGTGAGCCTTTACGATAGCGTCTTCAAGAGCGCCGAGCTTCTTATACATATCAGCCATGAGGACTGAGAGCTTCTTGACAAGCTCTGTCTCAAACTCTGCGGGTGCGCCGATGTTCTTGGAGAGGTTGGCTGTTTCTGCCAAGTCCTTAACATAGCTTGCGGCAGCAGGCAGAATGTCCTTCTTAGCCATATCAACCATTGTGAGAGCCTCGATATTGAGGGTCTTTACATACTCATCAAGGAGTATCTCAACTCTTGAATGAAGTTCTGTAGCTGTGTATACGCCGTACTTCTCGAAGAGTGCGATATTCTCGGGGTATGCAAATGTAGGAACAGCCTCGGGTGTGGATTTGAGGTTGAGAAGACCTCTCTTTTCAGCCTCAACAGGCCACTCGTTTGAATAGCCGTTGCCGTTGAAGATTACAGGCTCGCATTCCTTGATAGCTGCCTTGATGAGCTTGTTGAGCTCTTTCTTGAAGTCTGCTGCATTTTCGAGCTTGTCAGCAAACTCGTCAAGAGTTTCAGCAACGATAGTATTTAAAACTGTGTTCGGGCCTGCGCAGGAAAGTCTTGAACCGGGCATTCTGAACTCGAACTTATTACCTGTGAATGCGAAAGGCGAAGTTCTGTTTCTGTCTGTTGTATCCTTGGGGAAGTTAGGAAGAACGTCAACGCCGATCTCCATATCTACGTGCTCGCCCTCATACTTCTTGCCGCTTACTATCGCATCAAGGATACCTGTCAGCTCATCGCCGAGGAAGATAGAGATGATAGCGGGCGGTGCTTCGTTAGCGCCGAGACGGTGGTCGTTGCCGGCTGTTGCAACGCAGGCACGCAGAACGTCCTGATGCTTATAAACTGCCTTGATAACTGCTGTTAAGAAAAGCAGGAACTGTGCGTTCTCAGCAGGTGTTTTACCGGGGTCTAAGAGGTTAACGCCTGTGTTTGTAGAAAGCGACCAGTTGTTGTGCTTACCCGAGCCGTTGATACCTGCAAAGGGCTTTTCGTGCAGCAGGCACTTGAAGCCGTGCTTTCTTGCAGTTCTCTTCATGATCTCCATTGTGAGCTGGTTGTGGTCGGTTGCGATATTTGTTGTGCCGTAGATAGGAGCAAGCTCGTGCTGTGCGGGAGCAACTTCGTTATGCTTTGTCTTTGCATAGATACCGAGTCTCCACAGCTGCTCGTCAAGGTCTTTCATATAAGCGGCAACTCTTGTCTTGATAGTGCCGAAATAGTGATCCTCAAGCTCCTGACCCTTGGGTGCGGGTGCGCCGTAGAGTGAACGGCCTGTGTAGATAAGGTCTTTTCTGTGAGAATACATCTCTCTGTCGATGAGGAAGTATTCCTGCTCGGGGCCTACGTTCGAGATAACTCTTGTAGCGTCGGAATCAAAGAGCTTTAAAACTCTGAGTGCTGATTTATTGATAGCCTCCATAGAACGCAGAAGAGGTGTTTTCTTATCGAGTGCCTCGCCGTTATAAGAGCAGAATGCTGTAGGAATGCAGAGTGTGTGTTCCTTTATAAATGCGAATGATGTAGGATCCCACGCTGTATAGCCTCTTGCCTCGAATGTAGCTCTTAAGCCGCCCGATGGGAACGAGGAGGCGTCAGGCTCGCCCTTGATGAGCTCCTTGCCCGAGAATTCCATAATAACGTGGCCTTCCTCTGTGGGTGAGATGAAGCTGTCGAGCTTTTCTGCTGTAAGGCCTGTCATCGGCTGGAACCAATGTGTAAAGTGTGTGCAGCCCTTCTCGCAAGCCCAGTCTTTCATAGCGTTTGCAACAACGTTTGCAACGTCAAGGCCGAGCGGTGTGCCGTCGTTGATAGTCTTCTTAAGAGCCTTATAGGTCTGCTTGGGAAGACGCTCCTTCATGACTGATTCGTTGAATACGTCGCTGCCAAAAATCTCCGGTACGTTCATTATGGATACTCCCTTTCGTATTAAAAAAATAAAAAACGCTGCGGACTTTATATCGTCCACAGCGCCTTTGCTGTTTACAATTATGAGTATATACCTTTTTGCCCGATTTGTCAAGGGGGTAAATGCATACTTTTCACTTTTCGGAGTTTACCACCAAGAAATCACTGATTGTTGAAAGTTATTTGGTGCAGTTTTCACAATTCAAAAGCTTTGCAAAATCCTCTTAATCTGCCGTTAATAATTTTAAACAATCGCTTACAAATTGTATGTTGTTTTGATTATTAGGCGTATTATACCAGTAATTTGTAGATTGTTGAAAGATTTTTGGTGCAGATTTCACAGTTTTATTGTTAGTAAATTTAGTGTTAACAAATGGGTAATAGATTTAACAGGTGGGTAACTTTTGGAACGGGATTTTTGCCTATTTCCCCTCACAATTTACCTCAATTTGTTGCCGCCCACCCCAGTATCTGGAACGCCTTATCCTCATCGCCCTCGATAGGGGATATGCTTATCTCGACCGTCTGTTCGGTCTCGGAGTTTACTATCTGCGTCACCAGCGGGTCGCCCCAGCCGCCTTTGGTCACGCCCTTGACGGTTTTGCTTTCCTCGCCTGTGGGGGTCTTTATCTTCACATCAACTGTGGCATAATCGCCGCCGCCCACCTCTTTTGAGATAAGGAAGATGTTTTTGCCCTTTATCGTGAATTTGATAGGCTCGGTGCCGCCCTTGACGTGCGACCAGCCCTTTGAGAAGCTTGCCACATCTGTGCCGCCCTCGTCCCAGTCGCCTAAGCTGTCTGCCGATATGGCGTCGCTCTCATACATCTTGGCGCCGTAGCTTAACAGCAGGCTCTTCGGCTCGGCGGGCATCACGTAGGGCTGTGACTCCTGCTCGGTGACGGTCTTGAAGTAGTGTTCTATCATCGAGTTTACCAGCTTGTGGCCGTCCTTGTTCGGGTGCGAGCCGTCGTTTGAGAACTCTTTCCAGGTGAGCCTGTTGTTCTTAAAGAGAAACCTCAAAGCATCACAGTAGGATATCATCGGCAGGTCGTAGTAGGTGCCTATCTCTTTCATGTAGTCCTGCGCCGAGTAGTCCTCCTCGGTGACGGAGAAGAGAAGTATCACGGCGATATCCTTTTCCAAAAGCGTCCTCACTATGCTTTCATATGCCTCCTGATAGGTGAAGTCGTTCCCGTCATTGACCGCATATTCGAGGAACACTATGTCGGGCTTTGAAACCAGCAGATCACGCTCCATTCTGAGCACTCCTAAGCGTGAGGGTGTGCCGCTGAGGCCTGCGTTGCAGTATTTTACGTTGTCGCCCTTGCCGAACATTTCCTTGAATGTGTTATACGAAAGCGACGCATAGCACTCGTCGGGCTTGACCTTGTAGCCCTCGGTGATTGAGCCGCCAAGATAGCCGAGGGTTATCTCTTCGCCCGCCTGCGCCTTTGCTATCTTGTCCTTTATGAGTGAGGAATTGCCGTAGCTGACAAGCGAGGTGTCGAGCATAGCCTGCGTCCATTCCTCGTCAGTCTCGGGGAGCTTTTCTTCATCTGATGAGCTTTCTTGTGACGAAGTATCAGCGCTCTCGCCCGAGCTTTCAGAGGAAGAGTTGCCGTCACCGCAGGCGGTCATTGTGGTGAGTATCAGCAGGAAAGATAGAGTCATTGTGAGTATTCGCTTTAGCATATTAGCCCTCCTTGTAATCGTTTCATTTGCCCATATACGAAAGTAACCCCCCGCATAAGCGGGAGGTCACGAATGTTTGTAAATGAATTATCAGTTGATAACAGTCTTCTCTGTCTCCTTATCGAAGAGGTGGATCTTGTTAGCTTCAAGAACAACTTCGATTTCGTCGCCGGGGCGAGCTGTGGAGCGGGGAGCAACTCTTGCTGTGAGCGGAATGCCCTCGCAGGTGAGGTAGAGGTAAGTCTCTGCACCCATCATTTCTGTTACTTCAACAGTAGCTGTTACCTTACCAGTTGTAGCAGAAGCGATAACCATATCTTCATCAGATATAGCCTCAGGACGGATACCGAGGATAACTTCCTGATCAACGAGTTCGTCAAGAGCTTCTCTGTTTGTAGCAGCCTTGCTCTCGGGGATCTCGATCGTGTACTTCTTACCCTGTGTTGTCTTTGTATCTTCAGAGCCGAACTCTACGAGGTAGCTGTCGCCAGCCTTTAAGAGCTTAGCATCGATGAAGTTCATCTGAGGTGAACCTATAAAGCCTGCAACGAACTGGTTAACAGGGCTGTTATAGAGGTTTGTAGGTGTGTCGATCTGCTGGATATAACCGTCCTTCATAACAACGATTCTATCACCCATCGTCATAGCCTCTGTCTGGTCATGTGTAACGTAGATGAATGTTGTACCCAGTCTCTTGTGGAGCTTGGAGATCTCAGTTCTCATCTGTGCTCTCAGCTTAGCGTCGAGGTTTGAAAGAGGCTCGTCGAGAAGGAATACCTGAGGCTCACGAACTATAGCACGGCCGAGCGCAACACGCTGTCTCTGACCACCGGAGAGAGCCTTCGGCTTTCTGTCGAGAAGGTGAGCGATGTCGAGGATTCTTGCAGCTTCCTCAACCTTTCTTGCGATCTCATCCTTAGGAACCTTTCTGAGCTTAAGGCCGAATGCCATGTTCTCAAAAACTGTCATATGAGGATAAAGAGCGTAGTTCTGGAAAACCATTGCTATATCTCTGTCCTTAGGAGCTATATCGTTAACGAGTCTGTCGCCGATATAAAGCTCGCCCTCGCTGATCTCCTCAAGACCTGCGATCATACGGAGTGTTGTTGACTTACCGCAGCCTGAAGGGCCTACGAGAATGATAAACTCCTTGTCCTTGATCTCAATGTTGAAATCTGATACGGCGATAACACCGCCTGCGTACTTTTTGTAGATCTCTCTAAGTGATACACTTGCCATCTAAAAAGGACCTCCCTATTTTAAATAAATTTTTTACTTACTAATAATGAACCTTGTGGCCTTACTTTACGTAACACATAGCCCACCTAATATTAGCTATGTTAATATCATAACAAATTTTTTATACATAAACAAGAGTTTTTTTAACTAAACTTTATTCTAACTCTTTATAAATATTGACTAAAATTATACAGCGTATGGAAAAATATTCCAAATAACATCATCATTGTGTATGTTTTCTTTCAACATCTTTGTGCATTACCCCCAAAAAACAGGGCTAAACAAGGCGTTTTACACAAGGTATTGTGTGTTGTGTATGATTATACAAACTTACAACTGCTTAGGCTTGTCTTTGTATTGCATTATGCACAATTATTCGATTTTTTGTATAGTTATCGCTCTTCGAGGGGCGTGATGTCCTCTATTTCCTTTACCCCGCCGAGGGGCAGAGAATCATCAAGCGGCAGAGAGCCTATCATTATCCTTTTTAAATAGATGACCTTATTTCCGAGGGCTTCAAACATTCTTTTTATCTGGTGGAACTTGCCCTCGTGCAGCACCACCTCACACTCGTTCTCATTATCAAGCGGGAAAAGCTGTGCGGGCAGGCATTTTTCATTTCCGTCTATTGTCATACCCGATTCAAAGGCCTCACAGTAGCCTTGCTCACAGGGCTTTTCAAGCCGCACGAAATAGCGCTTTGGAACGTGGGATCTCGGCGAGAGCATACGGTGAGCGAGCTGCCCGTCATCGGTGAGCAGTACAAAGCCCTCGGTGTCCTTATCGAGCCGCCCTGCGGGGAACAGCCCCTCACGGCGATACTCCTCGGGGATAATATCAATGACCGTAGGGCAGGCGCCCTCTTTCGTCGAGCAGACAACGCCCTGCGGTTTGTTGAGCATAAGGTAGAGGAATTCTCTGTATGATATCTCCTCGCCGTTTACTGTGACACGAGCGGAGTTTTCATCAATTTGTATATCGCTTTTTCTGACGGCCTGTCCGTTTACGGTGACAAGGCCTTTTCTCACCAGCGCCTTTACATCATTTCGAGAAAGGTCTGTGCGCTGTGAGGATATGAATTTATCAAGACGCATGGCGATGCTCCTTTTTATAGTATGGTTGTGGGGAAACCCCTCCGTCATTTCCACTCTGCGAGCGGAAATGACACCTCCGAGCTTTTTCAGCCGCAGGCTGATAATGCGTTCAGGGGGAGGCATATTAGTGCCGTAAGGGTACACAGAAGCACCCTTAGCTTATGATTTCGCCTCCCCTGAAAGGGGAGGGGTTCTGCACGAGCACAACCCCCGCTTTATCTCCCTTTTATATTGTCTGATTAATTATATCCCATTTTTGCAAATATGTCAACAAAAATTATTGACAAAGCACAGGTGAATATGGTATAATCATAAAAATATATTCGGGAGGGGAAAGTATATGAAATGTATGTATTGTGGGCAGGATAATCCTGACGGTGCGGTTTTTTGTGTGTGCGGCAGACCTCTGAGTCTGCACGGAGGGTATAATAACCCGTTCCCTATGCAGACGCCTGATATGGTCAAGCATCGCAAGGCAGTACCGAAAACGCCTTTTATTATTCTGCTTGTGCTGGTGCTGGGCGTGGCAGGATTTTTCGGGTATAAGAAATTACTTGAAAAGTCTATCACCGACGAGAGTACATGGCACAACGTAACGGGTGACGGCTATTCCATAACTGTTCCCAAGACGCTCAAAAAGGGCGAGATGCTCACAGTCGGCGACAGTGATATTAAGCTGGTGGATTTCTATACCTCGCAGGATGTGGGCTTTGATGTTTGCGTCTGCCAATACACCGAAGAAGAAAAAGCGATCCTCGGCGGCCTTAGTGTTCAGGAAGTTTTCAATATCTATACGGCTGACGGCAGAAGAACAAGAAAGATAAACGACCAGGAGCTTAAATTCAAGGTGCGTGAGGGCAAGAATTATTTCTACGCAGGCGTCAACAGGCATTGTATAAACCACATCGGTAAGACTGATGAAGTTTACTACATCGAAGCGATATTCCCCTACAATGACTGCTACTATCAGGTAGATGTCTACTGCGCCGAGACTGACAAGGACAAGTATGAGGAAACTCTGCTCAAATGGCTCGATTCTTTTGATCACGTATAATTATAACTGAATCAAAACAGAGGTATCAACTGCGATACCTCTGTTTTTTGCTGTTTAATTGTCACTCCGTTTCAAGCCCTGCATAAACCCGTCAAGCCCCCACGAGCATACGTCGCCGCCTATCAGCACGCCGTCGCAGATGTATAGATTTATGTAAACCTCCTCGCTGTCGTCACAGCCTTCGTAGTTGTGTATCTTGTAGGTGTATATCTCGCAGGTCTTGCCCTTGTAATCTTCAAGGTCAAAGCCCTGTTCCTTTTGCAGTTCGTTGTATTTTTCGTAGACGTCGTTCCACTTTTCGGGAATCAGCACCACCTTACATTCGGTGTATTCCTTGTCAGCCTCCCAGCCCATTTCGTGAATGAATTCTTGCCTGTCCTGCTCGGTCTTAAGGGTGTAGATATCCGCCCTGCCCGTGCTTGCCCTTGCTATGAGCACAACCGCAGCTATCAGCGAGAGAAAAAGTGCTGCAAGTATCACCGTGCCTGTTTTCTTTTTTACCTTGAATGTTCTGATAAACATAATAAGCCCCTCTTTCGATTAAGTTTGTATACTATATGTATGCGCCTGTCCGAGAGAATATTATTGTAAGTTTTGGGGAGAATAGCTTTAAAAGGTAAGTCTTAGATAAAGGAGAAGCCTATGTCGAACGCACGCACAAAGACCCTTGCTTTCATAGCAGGGACTGTGATGATGACAATGCCCTTTGCAGGGCTTTATACTGCGGCGTCTGCCGAGCGTGATGAGGGGAATATCGTTACCGTGAATATACCGCTTAATGCGCAGTCGGGCGCTCTGCTTGACAGAAAGGGCAGAGTGCTGTCTTATGACAAGCAATCGGGCGTGGTCTGCCTGCTGCCGCAGCTTTTCTATTCAGATGAGGCGGTGAACTCGGCATTGAGCAGTCTTTTGGCGGCTGACAAGAGCCTTGCAGAGCGCTTTGCCCTGCCCGTGTCTGCCGAGGGCGAGCAGACGGGGAGTGATGAGGAGATGTCGCTTCTTCGCACAGTTACAGGACTTGAAAAGGGCAGCCCTGCCGAGCTTCTCGGGCGGCTGTATGATGTTTTCGGGATAAAGAGAAAAGACGACAGCGCCTATGAAATTGCCTGCATTCGGTATGCGGCGTTTCTGTGTAATGAGGATATGTTCACTCTTTCGCAAAGCCCCTCGGCGGCGCTTTATGAGCGTGCGCAGAGCATAGCGCAGAGCGAGCCTTTTGTGATTGCCGACAGCCGCTATACAAGAAAGTATAACAAGACCGACGGGCAGGTCGCCGCACCGCACCTGCTGACCGAGTGCGAGGGGCAGCTCGGCTTATCGGGCAGCGAGGGCTATGAAAAGCGAAGTTTTCGTGTGTATAACGGCGCATACACCGAGCGTGAGAGGTCGGGTATCGCCCCTGAAAACGGGCAGGATATACGCCTTACCATTGACCGTGATATGCAGCTTGCCGCCCAGTCGCTTATAAAGGATAAGATTGCGCAGGGCAAATGCTCGGCAGGCTCGGTGTGCGTTGTCAGCTGCAAGACAGGCGGCATACTCTGTTCTGCCTCTGCGCCGGATTTTGACCCCGGCAGGCTGAGTAAAGATTATGAAAAGCTCTCTCAGGCGCAGGATACGCCGCTTTTTGACCGCACGCTTATGGGACTTTACCGCCCCGGCTCTGCTATGAAGACGATAACCGCCCTTGCCGCTATTGACACAAAGGCGATAGACGGCGACACCTACCTTTGGTGCGGCAGGTGGTATCCGCTGGGCGACACCACATTTTCCTGCCTTTACTATCACGGCTATGAGAGCGTGCAGACGGCGCTGAGAGACTCCTGCAACGTCTTTTTCTACAAGTGCTCACAGATGCTCGGCATTGACACATTGAGCGAATATCAGCGCAAAATGGGGCTTGGCAAAAGCGCCGATATACCCCTTGAAAACGCCGCAGGCAGGGTAGTGACGAAAAAGAGTGTCAATGACCTCGGCATAGCGTGGAGTGAGGGGCTGCTCTTGCAGTCTGCCATAGGCCAGTCGGAAACAGCCGTAACGCCCCTGCAAATGGCGGCGTGGGCGCAGATAATAGCAAACGGCGGCGCACTAAAACCGCTTACCCTCATAGCAGGGGAGACTAAGGACAGAAAGCGCATTATCGACAACGACTACGCCTTTTCGCAGGTGAGGGCAGGAATGGAACTTGCGGCGGACAACATTTACGGCGAGGCAAGCTTATCATCTCTGCCCCGCAAGGCCGCCATAAAGACGGGCACCCCCGAAACAGGCCACGGCTACAACAGCACGGTGATAGGCTTCTACCCCACAGACAAGCCCGAGATAGCCTTTGCTGTAGTTCTGGAGGACAGCGAGAGCGCATACGAGCTTGTAAGACCGCTTCTGGAGGAGTGGGATTCGTTAAACAGGTAATAGTTAACAGTTAACAGGTAACAGTTGAGGTATCGGCGCATAGCGCCGATGATATGCCCATTCGGGCTTTGATCCCTACGAATTCGCCTGAATAAACAATTATCGCCGCCTGATCGGGCGTGATGTTTTCTTGTCTTTTACCTCTCACCCCTTGCCCTAATTACGGCTAAAATATTAACAAAAATGAATTTTGGTGTATATGACATATAGAGGGGCATTCTTCTGTATATTTTCCCATATCTTAATAATATGGTAACAAATCTAAATTGTGCAATATACACAAGAAAAGTTTATCATTTCAATGCAAGGCTACAAAATTACTTTTTTGGCTTTTTTTTGCTTTGACTTTTTTTAGAAATGTGGTAAAATAGAATAGTAATCTAAACTTATTATCATCTCCCCTTGCGCCCTTAATGGGTGTGCAGGCTGTAAGCTGTCTGTTGTATCTGACGGGGCTGGTGGTTCCATATCGAAAGGAGAACATAAGTCTATGGGAAATAAATCCACGATAATTGCAGTTACTTCCGGTAAGGGCGGTACGGGCAAGTCATCTATAAGTGCCTGCCTCGGTTATGCGCTTGCAAAGCAGGGTAACAGAACTCTTATAATCGAGCTCGACTTCGGTTTAAGATGTATGGATATCATGCTCGGTATGCAGGGCGCTATACCCTATGACCTCGGTGATGTTATCGAGGGCACCTGCGATGTATATAAGGCAACCACTACGGTAAAGCTCGCATCGAACTTAAGCGTTCTTTGCGCACCCTCTGACCCATTCGTTCAGTTAAAGGCTGAGGATATCGAGAAGATAACCTCTGAGATGAGAAAATACTTCGAGTACATAATCATAGATACCTCGGCAGGTATCAACGGCTCGGTATTTGATATAGTTACAAACTCTGACCTTATCCTTATAGTTACAACGCCCGACCCTGTATGCGTGCGTGATGCTCGGATGATGAGTGACGAGTTCTACAAGAGAGGCAACCAGAAGCAGAGGCTTCTTATCAACAAGGCCAGCAAGAGGATATTTGAGTTTGACAACATTGACGACCTCGATGCTATTATCGACACGGTAGGCGTTCAGCTCTTAGGCGTTATCCCCGAAGACAGCGCTATACCGATAGCTACAGGCAAGGGCGCACCGCTCTCGTCAAGCTCTATGGGCTTCCTTGCATTCTCGGCTATATCGAGAAGGATCAAGGGCGAGCACATTCCGCTTTCGATCAAGGCTTAACCTGAATAAAATCCGATTAACTGGGGGGAACACAGATGAACATTGCTTTGATAGCTCACGACTCCAAAAAAGAACTGATGGTGCAGTTCTGCATAGCATACTGCGGCGTGCTCAGCAGGCACAATCTTTGTGCTACCGGCTCGACGGGCAAGCTTGTGGGGGAGGCGACAGGGCTTAAGATACAGCGCTACCTCAGCGGCTCACAGGGCGGCGACCAGCAGATAGCTTCAAGGATATCCTGCAACGAGATAGACCTTCTGCTGTTTTTCAGAGACCCTATTTCCGCAGGCATACACGAACCGAATGACATGAATCTCTTAAGACTTTGCGATGTTCACAACATTCCCGTTGCAACGAATATCGCAACAGCTGAGGCTCTTATCCACGCCCTTGAACGTGGCGACCTTGACTGGAGAGATATCGTTAATCCCACAAGATAAGCTGATAATACATACCCTCCGTTATGCGGAGGGTTTTTTATGCTTTGTTGACAAAAGCCGCAAAGTGGCGTATAATAAGTATTGGTGCTCGGCCGCACGGGTCAAATACCGCCGAGCACCAACTTCTATCAAGGAGTGAAATTTATGAAAACATCAATTATCAGAAAGATCCTGCTCGAACGGCTGTCTTATTGCTCAAAGGGGGCATTTGAGGCGGCAGTCGAGCCGAATATACCGCCAAAGCAAGCAGAGCGGATAAAAAAGGCCTTTAAAATAACAGACGAAACTATTCTCGGCATCATCGACACCTCGCTTTTCTCACGGGGAAAGAACGGGCTGGTGTTTACCGACAAGGGCGTGTATTTTCTTGACGTGCTTGCAAATATCAAGTATCGCCGCTATATAGATGACTGGCGTGCGGGGGAGGACACGGCGTTTGACTCGCTGGGCATAAAGCCCGATAACGCCCTGATTGACACTTTCGCCGTTACCTCGCTTATTGATGCGATAGTGACGGAGCTTGCAAAGCTGCCGCAGGAGGTTGAAGAGCCTAAAGAGGAAGAGCCGAAAGAAGAGGAGCCTATCGAAAAGCCCGCACCTAAGCCCGAGGGAATAGAAACTCACGAGCCGCTTAAAGTTGCCGAGGAAACCGATGAAGAGGACGAGGAAGAGGACGATGAAGACGACGACGATGACGACGTCGGGCTGCTTGACCTGTTCGGCGTGATACTTGACGTAACATCTGACCCAAGTGAAGAATAAAGAATAAGGAGACATAAAAATGATAAAACTGCAAATACCCGCAACGAGTGCAAACTTAGGTGCAGGCTTTGATGCGCTGGGGCTTGCCCTGTCGTTTTACAATACGGCAGAAATGGAAGAGAACGACGTGATCGACATAAAGAGCCTTGACGATACCCCCGTGCCCGAGGACGAGAAAAACCTTATCTACATATCGGCAAAGGACTTATACGAGGTCTGCGGCAAAAATCTTCACGGCCTGACGCTCAGGCAGACTAATGCTATTCCTATGGCGAGGGGCTTGGGCTCATCATCTGCCTGCATAATCGCAGGGCTTGTGGGGGCTAACAAGATGCTGGGCGAGCCGCTTACAAAAGACGACCTTGTAGACCTTGCCGCACAGATAGAGGGGCACCCTGACAACACAGCCCCTGCGCTTTTGGGCGGCATAGTTACGGCGGTGTTTGACGGCAGGAAAGTTCATTGGGTAAAGCAGGAGGTCTACACAAGGCTAAAATTCGCAGCGATTATTCCCGACTTTGAACTTAAGACCGAAAAGGCTCGTGCCTGCCTGCCAAAAGAGGTATCGCACAGGGACGCTGTTTATAATCTTTCCCGTGCGGCACTTTTCTCGGCGTCGCTGCTAACGGGCAAGTTTGAGAACCTGAAGACTGCCGTTGATGACAGGCTGCACCAGCCCTACAGAATGGAGCTTATACCGAACGTTAAAGAGGTGTTCGACATCGCTTACACCCACGGCGCATACGCAGCATACATTTCGGGCGCAGGGCCGACAGTCATGGCGATAGCTGACGAGAGCAACACATTTTTTGCGGGCAAGCTGCAATTCTCGCTTGAAAACGCAGGCCTCGGCGGCTGGAGAGTACACGAGCTGAACATTGACAATGAGGGTACAAAGCTGCTATGAAACGTCAAAAGCTGACCATACTTGTGCCTGCGATGCTTGATGATACATTTGAGCTGCTGCGGGCGGCGTTTGCATCGTGTGATGTTCGGGTGGTCCTTTTAAAAAACACGAAGGACATCATTAACACAGGGCTTGAATATGTACACAACGATATGTGCTGTCCTTTAGTGCTTATAGTGGGGCAGCTTGTTCAGGCTTTGCGCTCTGGCAGGTATGACCCGGAGCACACGGCGTTTCTCTGCGCACAGGCGGGGGATTCGTGCAGGGGGTCAAACTACATACCCCTTATACGCAAAGCAGTAAAGAAAGCGGGCTTTGACATACCCGTGCTTTCGCTCAACTTCCTTGATATGGAGGAGGGGGCACGCTTTGACATAACGCCTGAGTTTTTGCTAAAAGCCATGGCAGCGGTGATGTATTCTGACATACTGATGATGATAAGAAACCAGCTGCGCCCATATGAGCTTTCCCAGGGCATGACGCAGGCTGTGTATGACAGGTGGATAAAGCGCTTAAAGCGTGAGATATTTGCAGGGCGCTCGCTTATGTCATACAAAAGAAACTTTGAGCGCATATGCTGTGACTTTGAGGCAATTCCGACAAGCGGCGAGCCAAAGCGGCGGGTAGGCTTTGCGGGCGAGCTTTACATGAAATACTGCGCCATCGGCAACAGGCACCTGCTTGACTACTTTGAAAGCAGGGGCGCTGAGGTGCGTGTAAACGGCTTTTCCTGGTATGTGCTTTACTACATCGACAGTCATCTTTATGACGGTAATGCTGCTGTCACGGCGGGCTACAAGGCTGCGTCACGTGTGATAGAGGGTGTGCAGCGGCTTATGATCAAAACTCTGAGGGCGCACGGCTTTGAGTGCTTTGACAGCTTTACTGCTTTCAAACGCAATGCTCAGAGGTATATCCCGTGTGGGTGCACTACGGGTGACGGCTGGCTTATAGGGGCTGAGATAGTCAATCATGCTTTGTGCAAAACAAATGATGTGGCTGCTCTTGAGCCCTTTGGCTGTATGCCCAACCACGTCTGCGGGCGTGGGCTTTACAGCTCGTTCCAGCGGCGGCTGAGTGAGTTTGATATGCGCATTGTGGGGCTTGATTTTGACAGCTCTGGCAGCGATGTCAACATTTACAACCGTGCGCAGATGCTTTTAATGGAACACATTGACAATGCATAATGTATTATACATTAAAAAGGGGGTTTTTATGACCATATACTTCACCCGTCACGGGGAAACAACAATGAACACGCTCGACCACATAAGCGGCGTGACCGACTGCGAGCTGACGGATATCGGCAGGCAGCAGGCGGGGGAGCTTGCGAAAAAATGCGCCGAGGCGGGGGATATTGACGTTATCATCGCATCTCCTCTAAAGCGTGCGCAGGAGACGGCAAAGGCTGTGTCGGAGCTTATAAACGTGCCTATAAAGACGGATATCCGCCTTACCGAGTGGGACTACGGCGAGTATGAGGACAAGCACCGCACCACCGAGGGCTTTGCGCAGGCAAAGCGTGAGTTCGGCGTGAAAATGAAAGGCGGCGGCGAGTCGCTCTTGCAGCTTGCACACAGGGTCTATTCCTGCATTGACGATATAAGGGCGACCTACCCCGACAAGACGGTGCTTTGCGTCTGCCACGGCGGTGTGTGCCGTATAGCCGAGACTTACTTTAACGATATGACCACCGAGCAGTTCTCGCATTTTTTTATGGGCAACTGCGAGCTTAGAAAATATGAGACAGAATGACGGGTAAAAATGCCCGTCATTTCTTTTGTGTACTAAAATGCGTACTGCTGCTTGCTGTGCTGTGATGATCCATTGACAAGTGCCTTTTAAATGGGGTATAATAACATAAAGATGTGAGTGATAAGTTGAAACGGAGGTATCATTATGTCTGCTCAGAGAAAAACCAAAGAAGACCGCCCCGTGCTGGCCGTGTGCTATGACTTTGACAAGACCCTCTCTCCCGATGATATGCAGGCGCAGGGCTATATTCAGGCTGTGTATGACGGGGATATACCCTCATTCTGGAGCGAGTGCAACGAGCTTGCCGAGAAAAACGAAATGGACTCAAACCTTGCCTATATGTATAAAATGGTGAGCGAGGCAAGAGGCCGAATACTGCTAAACAAAAACAGCCTACACGAATACGGCGCAAAGGTAAGGCTCTTCCCCGGCGTTGAGGAATGGTTTGAGCGCATAAGAGCCTACGGCGAGGCGCACGGCGTAATAGTCGAGCATTACATAATATCATCAGGCCTTAAGGAAATGATAGAGGGAACGTCTGTCGCAAGGGCAGGGGCGTTTGAAAAGATATATGCAAGCACGTTTATGTTTGACGATAAGGACGTGCCCGTGTGGCCTGCGCAGGTGATAAACTACACTAACAAAACGCAGTTCCTATTCCGCATAAGCAAGGGCGTTTTAGATGTCAACGACTTCGGGGTGAATGATTATTTTGCCCCCGAGGATATAAGAGTTCCTTTTCGCAATATGGTGTATATCGGCGACAGCGACACGGATATTCCCTGCATGAAGCTTGTAAACTCCTACGGCGGACATTCTATAGGCGTATTCAACAACGAAACGCAGGACAAGAGCAAGGTCTGCAAAATGCTCAATGACAACCGTATCAAGTATTTCGCCCCTGCCGATTATTCTGCCGAGGGCGAGCTTGATAAGCTTTTAATGGCGATAATAGATCGCACCGCCGCAAACGAAGCCCTTGAAGAGCGCTACTTTGCCTGCAAGGAGGCTGCAAGGTAAGGGCTGCAAAAGGCGATTTCGATTATGTTTCTCAAAAAAGCTTTGGCAATAACATTTAACATTTAATTTACAGCTTTGATTTGATTAATATATCATTATGTTGTAAAATATATTAAGTAGAATAAAAGCTAAATAATATACATATGCGAAATTTTTCGTATTGCTGCACCCGTTCGGGCGGCAGGGGGGTATTACTTATGAAAGCCCCGATAAAGAGCCTGCGGTCGTTAAGAGCAGGTGCGGCAGAAAAAGATAGATACGAAAATTTCGTGTTTTCTGCACCGATTTAAGCTTGATTGGGGTATTACTTATGAAGGCTTCAATAAGACATATGATCAAGTGCAGTTATGCGGAAAGAAGAGAGAAACATGACCGAAAGAAATATAGATGCAGCGCTCAGAGCCATGGCGCAGAATGTACCCAAGGCTCCCGAAAGCAGCGTGGAGAGAATGCTGAATATGGTAAGAAAGCTTGGTGCCGAGCGAGAAGCCCGTCAGGGAACGGTAAATGCTGACAGGCCCCGTGCAGAGAGCAGACGAGACATCGCTCCGCCCTCGGGCAAGATGACATTATAGTAAGAACAGTCCGCACAGATGCAGTATGGCAGCTGTGCGGATATTTGTTGTTTATGCTTGACTTTTTTACGAATATGTGATATAATAATTGCAGATGAATTTATTAAGGCTATACCCAATAATTGCGGTGTAGCCTTTGCTGTAAGGGGGGTATTGTGATGTATGAGTTTTCACCCGAATACAGAGAGGCTTACGAGCGGCAGATGATGCCTGCGGCGTTTTATGAGGTGAGGGACGGCGTGCCTGTGCCGATACTGGTGACAGACGGCTTCTGCGAGCTTATGGAGCTTGGCCGTGATGAGCTTATCAGGCATTTGCAGGGGGCTATGTTTGAGCGCCTTGACCCCGATGATGTGGGCAAGGTGACAAAGGCTGTTGAGGATTTTGTAAGCGGCAAGAGTGAATACGATATCGTATACCGCAGCAGGCTGACCTTTGAAGGCGATGAAAGGCTTATATACTCTGTGGGCAAGCGGCAGAATATGCCTGACGGCACGGAGCTTTTAGAGGTGGCGTATTATGATATTACTTCGACCTCGGGCGCTGTTGAAAGGCTGACGCAGAGCTATAACGAGGAGCAGAAGGACTACTTCTACACCGACAAGCTGACCGGCCTGCCGAACCTCAACTATTTTTACAGATATTCAGATGAGAGGGTGCAGGTGATACGTGCAAGAGGCAAGACGCCCGTGCTGTTATTCACAGATGTCAACTCAATGCAGTTTTACAACAACCAGTACGGCTTTGCAGCAGGCAACGAGCTTCTGCGGCTTGTGGCTGATGAGCTTAAGACCGAAGGCCCCGAAGCGCTGGTAATCCGTGGCGCTGACGACCATTTTATCGTGATAGATACCCTTGCTAGCGAAGAGGACACCAACGAGATGATAAAGCGTGTCAACGAGGGCATCAAGCAGGGCGCACAGGGCAACACCACAGGCCTTAAGCTGGGTATCTGCCCCATTGAGGGGGATATGCAGGCAGCGCAGGCGCTCGACCACGCAAAGAACGCCCTTAAGCGCATAGGCAGCGATTTAAACGAGGTATATCGTTATTTCTCATACGAGGCTGACGACAAATACTGGCAGCAGCGCTACATAATCGAGAACTTTGACAACGCCCTCAAAAACGGCTGGATAAAGGTATTCTATCAGGGCATAACGAGGGTCGAAACGGGCAAGATATCGGCATTTGAGGCCTTGGCTCGCTGGGTTGACCCCGTGCGTGGCACGATAGCGCCCGATGAGTTCATACCCGTGCTTGAAAAATACCACCTGCTCTACAAGCTTGACCTTTACATGGTCGAGAGGGTTTGTATGGAGATACCTGCAAGGCTTAAAGCGGGCTTTCCGCTAATGCCCGTGTCGGTGAACTTTGCGGCGCAGGATTTTGATTATGTTGACATTCCGCAGGTGCTTGAATCAATGTACGAGCTGCACGAGGTGCCTATGAACAGGGGCAAGCGGCTGCTCATAATTGAGATAACCGAGCAGGATATTGCCACCGCCACTGAGAAATTCCACGCACAGCTGCAAAGGCTGCGTGAGAACGGCTTCAATCTGTGGCTTGACGATTTCGGCAGCGGCTATTCGTCGCTCAATGTTTTCAGCCGCTTTGATTTTGACCTTATCAAATTCGATATGGAGCTGTTAAAGGGGCTTGACATAAGAAACGGCGCAAACAGGCGCATACTCAAGGCTATGGTGGGCGTTGCCAAGGAGCTTGGCGTTCACACGCTTATCGAGGGTATGGAAACAGAGGGGCAGAGAGAGTTTCTGCTCGAGATCGGCTGCGAGCTATCGCAGGGCTATCTTTTCCACCGCCCCGAGCCGCTTGATACGATGATATACCGCATAAACGGCGGCCAGCCCATTCGTGCCTGCGAGACCGAGGACGAGAGAGAGTACTACAGCAAAAAGTGGTTCTCTGATAATGCATAATTAAGGTGTCACCCTTGTGGGCGATAGTATGGCCATTCGGCCTTGTGGCCTTACGATATTAGCTAAGGCTACAGTTTATAGAATTATCAATATCAAAGATAAACCCCGAGGAAATCAGTCGTTTTCTCGGGGTCAATTATTTAAATCCGTGCGGCGTAAGGCCAACGTTTTGCGCAGCAAAACTTGCGATTTATCCGCTTGCGGATAAATCAAGACACCTCAATTATGCATTATGCATTATGAATTATGCATTTAAAGGGGGTATTCGTATTCAAAGGTCGCTCGGTCGCTTGTTATGTCAAGCAGGGTCTTGCCCCCCTTTGTCAGCTTGTAGCTTGCTTTGCAGGAGGCGCTTTCGTGTATCGTGCGGCTCATCTCGCCTGCAACGGGGGCGGCGAGGGGGTGGGGGTGCTTTTCAATCAGCTGTGCGGTCAGCTCGTACTTGCCTTGCTTGACAACCAGCCTGCCGCCCTTTATGCTTACAGGCTTTGCGCCTAAATAGGTAGCTATGCGGTGCTCTTTGCCGTCGAGATAAACCACGCCGATTATGCCCGTAAAATGCACGGGGCCAATAGGTATATCCGCAACACTCAGCATAAGCGAGCCGCCGTCGAAGAGGCATTGAGTCCACGCATAAACGCTGGGGAACGAATAGCCTCTGTCGCCCTCAATGTAGCCGAGGGCATTCTTGAAAGTATACCTCTCGCCGTTTATGCAGATGCAGCCGTCAACTCGGTGGGTCATGCTCACGACCGTGTGCCTGCACTCCATAAAAGGCACGGCGGCAAAAGGCCCCATGATGTCATATTTTATAGGTGTCAGCGCACCGAAGCGCAGCTTGCCCGTGACCTTTAGCCCGTCATGGTGGATATCAAGGTGCATACCCTTTTCGGTGAATATGTTTTTATCAAGGCGTATGCGAAAGCCCTTTTTCGTCTTGTGATAGCCGCCCTCGGGGTAAACGGCACTCCACACGCCGTCGTCGCTTATTATCTGCACAGATGCGCTCTCGCTGCCCTTGCTGCGGTGGTATGCGACTATGACAGCGACTGTCTGCGTGTCACTTTGCGCCTTGAAATAATAGCCGCCGAATTCATCTCTCATAGCTTTGCCCTCCTCTCGGTTTGCTTTGTCCAAGAACATTGTAGCATATTTGGCGCTATTGCCTATTGATTTTTTGAATATAATGTGTTATAATATTGTTAATAAATTTGTGCAATATGTACGTAAAACGGGTGATATAAATGAAATGGAATCTATTCAAACGCACGGGCTGTATTTTTATAGCTTCTGCCATGATAGCGGCGGCAGCACCGCAGATAACAGACACGCTGCCGATAAACACAATGATAACCGCACAGGCGGTGTCAAATGTTATAAAGCTTAAGGTCAAAGACGGCGCAAAGATAGGCGAGGTGCTAAACAAGGCGCTGCTGAGTGCTTCAAAAAAGGCTGCCAAATCGGGCAAGATATACACCGTCAAGCTGCCAAAGGGTACCTACATTCTTGACCAGACGCTGCATATGTTTTCAAACACGACCCTTGATGTGACGGGCTGCACCATAAAGAGCGACAAGACCTTTCACAATATGCTGATGCTCGGCACAAACGGCAAATACAAGGGCGTAGATGAATTCAATTCAAGCAAGAAAGCCAAGGGCTACGGCTCCTGCGTCAACGTCAAGATAAAGGGCGGAACCTGGGTAGGCAACAACAAAAACAAGGCAACGCCTTTCCGCCTGGCGCACGCAAAGAACGTGACCTTAGAGGGCATGACGATAAAGGGCGGCAACTACGCCTGCCACCAGGTAGAAACTGCGGCGATAAACGGCCTGTATATCAGAAAATGCACGTTCAAGGACTTCAAGCCGATAAACTACCTTGGCAAGGGGCATTATGAGTGCATACAGATAGATATCCCATGCAGCAGCAAGGCTTACAAGTGCTGCTACCTTGACGGCACGCCCTGCAAGAATATCGAGATAACGGGCTGCAAGTTCACAAACGTTTCCCGTGGCGTGGGCACGCACTCGCAGCTTGTGGGGGCTTATCACGACAAGGTGAAGATAACCGATAACACCTTCACCAATTTGCAGGAGGAGGCAATAATCGCCCTCAACTACACAAACTGCACGATAGCAAGGAACAAGATAGTAAACGCAGGCGGCGGCATACTCTTTGAGAATGCAAAGTTCGCAGGCTCGGGCAGCAAGATAGAGTCGATGTATACCACCGTGTTTGACGGCAAAAAGGCCTACAAAAAGAGCATAGTATATGATGTAAACAGCGTGATAGAAAACAACACTATGACGATAGTTTATTCAAAAGACTGTGACAGGATTCAGGGCATAAGAGTTCACGGGCTGAATGTTGACAAGGCCTGCAAGGGCGGCGACAACAAGACTATCCCAAAGAAAAACTACTACATCAGCGGCGTGACTGTCAGGAACAACAAGATAACTACCGCAGGCTACGGCATATTCATAGACGATGCAAGAAACATAACCTGCACGGGCAACACCATAACCCAAAAGGCCGTAAGCGCAAAGGACGGCTACAAGGACAAGTATGACGGCGTGTTCTTATCAAGCGGGTGCAGGAATATTAAAGTGGAGAAAAACAAGATAAGCGGCTTTAAGCGAAACGGCATATTTATTATGACCGACTCGGCGGCAGGCGATGTTAAGGGCAACACCATAAGCAACTGCAACAAGCACGGCATTTATCTTTATGACAGCTCATCGGCAGGAAGCATATCGGGCAACGTGATAAACAACTGCACCGAGCACGGGATCGTTCTCAATACCAAATGCAAGGCGGCGAATATCACAGGCAACGAGCTGACATCTTTCGGCGGAAGCGGCATTTATATCAACCAAAACTCCACAGTCAGCGGCGATATAAGCGGCAATACCGCACAGTTTTGCGAGGGCAGCGGGATAGTGCTAAATAACACTTCAAATGCTGCTAACATATCGGGCAACGCCCTATCATCAATGGGCAGATACGGCATTTTTATCCACAGCAGCCGTGTAAGCGGCGTGATATCGGAAAACACCTTTGAGGGTAATGCTGATTTGGATATAAGAGTTTCGGCAGATTCTGCTGCACAGGTAATAGCAGAGCAGGAATAGTAAAACAATGATACCGCACATTAGTTGTGCGGTATTTTTGCGTTAACATTACAAAACTGTAATATAGCGTAACATAAGACACTCGACAAGCACTTTTATGTGTGATATAATGAGTACAACGACAGGAGAAAAGGAGACAGCAAAATGGAACTGTTGAAGATCGAACACATAGAAAAATACTACGGCAGCCGCTCGAGCCTTACCAAGGCGATAGATGACATATCCCTTACTGTAAACAAGGGTGAGTTCACGGCGATAATGGGCGCATCGGGCAGCGGCAAGACAACGCTTTTAAACGTTATATCCACTATCGACAGAGTGACGGCTGGCAGGATAACCCTTGAAAACACCGACATCACGACCCTTAAGGGCAAGGAACTCAACAAATTCAGACGCAGCAAGCTGGGCTTTATCTTTCAGGATTTCAACCTGCTTGACACGCTGACGGCATACGAGAACATAGCCCTTGCGCTGAGTATCAAAAAAGAATCCGCCGCTCAGATAGAAAAGCGCATAAAAGAAGTGGCGCAGCAGCTTGAGATAACTGACGTGCTGAATAAATACCCCTACCAGATGTCGGGCGGTCAGAAGCAGAGAGTTGCATCGGCAAGGGCGATAGTAACATCACCAAGGCTTGTGCTTGCAGATGAGCCGACGGGTGCGCTTGATTCAAAAAGCTCAAAGCTTTTACTCGAACGCTTTAACTACCTCAATAAAGAATGCGGCGCTACTATTCTTATGGTAACGCACGACAGCTTCACCGCAAGCTATGCGAGCCGTGTTATCTTTATAAAAGATGGCAAGGTGTTCAACGAGATATCAAAGGGCGACAACACCAGAAAGCAGTTCTTTGACAGGATAATTGATGTAGTGACCCTGCTCGGAGGTGACTTAAGCGATGCTCTTTAAGCTTACTCTTCGCAACATTCGGCAGAGCCTGCGTGACTATGCGATATACTTTTTCACGCTGATAATCGGTGTGTCGATATTCTATCTTTTCAATGCCATAGAAACGCAGACATCATATCTGCACGTTACCAACGACACAAGAGAGATGATCAAGCGTCTCAATCAGATACTTGCGGGAACTTCGGTTTTCGTGGCGGTTGTACTGGGGCTTCTGATAGTTTATGCAAGCCGCTTTCTTATGAAAAGGCGCAACCGTGAGTTTGCGCTATACCTTACCCTAGGTATGGGCAAGGGCGGCATATCGCTGCTTCTGCTTGTTGAAACTATCGTAATAGGCATAGGCTCGCTTGCGGTGGGGCTTCTGATAGGTGTGGGGCTTTCGCAGCTGACAAGCGCCTACGTATCAAGCCTTTTTGAAGCCGATATGTCAACCTATGAGTTCGTTATCTCGGGCGGTGCTATCGTCAAGACGCTTATCTACTTCGGCATAATGTATCTTGTGGTGATGATATTCAACACCGTGATGATAGGCAGACGAAAGCTCATCGACCTTATGAACGCAGGCAAGAGGTCTGAAAAACTCAGGGCTGCAAACCCTGCGGTGTGCGCTGTGATGTTTGCGATATCTGCCGCTGCACTTGCACTTGCTTACTACTTTGTTGGCTGGCGCACAAAGGTGCTCGAGCCTAAGCACATAATCATATTTATAATAATCGGCTGTGCATCGACATACTTTTTGTTCCGCTCGGTATCGGGTATGCTGCTAAGAGTATTTATGTCATCAAAGAAGCTGTATTTTAAGGGGCTCAATTCCTTTACATTCAGGCAGCTAAGCTCAAAGGTTGGCACAATGGTATTCTCGCTGACCCTTATATGCCTTATGCTATTTGTGACTATATGTGCACTCTGCGGTGCATTCACCATACGCAACTCAATGAACGAGAATCTTGAAAAATGCTGCCCTGCCGATTATCAGCTTGGTCTGAGCTGTGCATTCTATGATGAGAAAAATGACAGTGTATACTACAATAAAATAGATGTTGAGAAACTACTCGGCGATGCCGGCATCGATACTGATGAATACTTTGAAAAATACTGCGTGGTCACGGTATATGCTGATGAGAAATATGATACGAGAGAATACTTCGGGGAATACAGCTCCCAATTGCCGGAGGCTTCTGATATGATGATGGGTGTTGAAATGGGCGGAGTAATTGAAAATACCATGACTCTTAGCGATTTCAACGCTCTTATGAGGGTGTTCGGTCTGCCCGAGGAATCCCTTGCAGATGATGAATATATCGAGCTCGCTAATGTTAATACCGATATTGCACAGCGCAATATCCCGCTTGAAAACGGTCATGAGATAACTGTTTTCGGCAAAAAGCTCAGACCGAAATATAAAGAGTGTGTTGAAAGAACGATACAGCTTTCAAATGTGCCTGTCAACTATGGTGTGACCGTGATCCCTGACGGAGCGGCAGACCCTGAAAAAGCAAGAGAGTATTATCTGACGGCAAAATATAATACATCTGACAAGGACAGAAAGCTTGAATATGACAATGATCTGTTAAGTGACGAGATCTATAACAAGCTCTGGGCAGCCATTGAAGAACATGACAACGGAATGGGAATAGCAAGCAAGCAGTTTTTAAACATAACGAAAATGGAGCTTGCGCAGGCTAACATAGGCACCAAGGCACTTGCCACATTCCTTGGGCTTTATATCGGTGTGGTGTTCTTGATAACGAGCGGCGCTATACTTGCACTGCGCTCACTTTCAGACTGTGCTGACAGTCTTAGCAGATACGATATGCTTAGAAAGATAGGCGCCGACGAGCGTGACATCACAGGCTCGCTGTTTATCCAGACGATACTTTTCTTTGCATTCCCTCTGATACTGGCACTCATACACTCGGTCTTCGGAATGAAGTTTGCATTCTACTTCCTGAGACAGCTCGGCACTACAAGTATGCTCCCGTCTACCCTTATGACAGGCGGCATAGTGCTGCTTATCTTCGGCGGATATTTTGTGATAACATATATCACGAGCAGGCTTATGATAAGAAACGAAAGATGATAAAAAAGCTCCCTCTACGGGGGCTTTTATCAGTTAACAGGTAACAGTTGAGGTATCGGCGCATAGACGCCGATTTATGCCCATTCGGGCGGCCGCCGTATATGTTATATCCAAATTGTCACAAAGCCTTATATCTGCATAGCATATACCATAATCCTAAAAGGAGTGATATTTATGGATATGTTTGAAAGCTGCCCGCTTGGGCAGCTGTTAGGCGAGAGCGATGACTGCGTTATCACAAACACAGGCTCTGACGTTCTGCCGATGAAGCTTGCCTACGGCATGGCTTATGTGCCCTTTCAGAAATGGGGCAGGGTGTATGAGAGTGACGTTGCACTCTCAAGAGGCACCGCCTTTCCCTGCCTTGACAAGCCGTTTATAGGAGAGGAGGTGGTGTGTGATGACAAAGACTGACAAGAGCGAGAGGCAGGCGGCGATGCTTAGAGTGCAGCAGCTGTCATTTGCCCTGACCGAAGCTAACCTCTACCTCGACTCACACCCGACCTGCGAAAAGGGCATAGCGTACTTTAAAAAGCACAAGGAAGCCCTTGACAAGGCAAAGGCGGAGTATGAGAAAAAATACGGCGCTTTGTGTATAGAGAATGCCCTTGATGAGAACGACAAAAAGTGGAAATGGGTCTGCGAGCCGTTTCCGTGGGTGAGCGAGTATGAAAGGAGTGAGGGCTGATGTTTGCTTACGAGAAAAGGCTGCAATACCCCGTCAATATCAAAAACCCGAACCCTGCCCTTGCAAAGCTTATTATGAGCCAGCTTGGCGGCCCTGATGGCGAAGCGGGTGCGGCACTTAGGTATCTTTCACAGCGCTATGCCGCCCCCACAAGAGAGGTGCAGGCGATGCTTACCGACATAGGCACCGAGGAACTTTCGCACATCGAAATGGTCTCGGCTATCATCTACCAGCTGACCCGAAATCTCACCCCGAAGCAGATAAAGGAGCAGGGCTTTGATGCTTACTTTGTTGACCACACCACGGGCATTTACCCCGTGTCGGCTTCGGGCGTGCCGTTCTCGGCGGATTATTTCCAGTCAACGGGCGACCCGATAGCCGACCTTAACGAAGACCTCGCCGCCGAGCAGAAAGCAAGGCTCACCTACGACAACATTCTGCGCTTTGCAGATGACCCCGATGTGAGAGAGCCGATAAAGTTTCTGCGTGAGAGGGAGATAGTCCACTATCAGCGTTTTGGCGAGAGCCTGCGAATAGTTACCGATATGCTTGATGAGCGAAACTTCTACGCATTCAACCCCTCGTTCGACAAGCCAAAAAAGAAATAGCAGCACAAAAAAAGCTCCCTGTGAGGGAGCTTTTTGCTATCTTAACTTATCGGTTATCTCATCAACCATTTCGGCAAGGCTTTCAAGCGCTCTGCCTGCGGCGCTTTTGAGCTTTTTCTTGCCCTTGTTCATCTTGCTTGTCAGCACAAAGGCAGCCGTGCCGAATGTTATGCCTGTTGATATGCCCTTGACAATGGGCGAGTTTTTTATCGACATTTTGCTTTCTCCTTTCATTTGTTTGTGATTAGTTTCTGCATTTTTGCTCTGCACATACAAGTAAAAAGCTGTAATACGCTGTGCACTTAATAATTATACTGATAATTCTTAACAAATAATACAAAAATATTTGTTTACCTTGCAGGCAAATTGTGTTATAATATTTTTATATTGAAAAATTGCCGCCTTGGGCGGCATACAATAATAACGCATTGAGAAGATTGGAGTGTTTTTACATTGGGTATGACAATGACACAAAAGGTACTTGCGGCACACGCAGGGCTTGATGAGGTCAAGGCAGGCCAGCTGATAATGGCAGAGCTCGACCTCGTGCTGGGTAATGACGTTACATCACCCGTTGCTATCAATGAATTCAATAAGGCAGGCTTTGACAGCGTGTTTGATACACAGAAGGTAACAATGGTAATGGATCACTTTACCCCTAATAAGGATATCAAATCCGCAGAGAACGCAAAGCAGTGCAGAGATTTCTGCAAGGGCTACTGCATCAAGCATTTCTATGATGTGGGCGATATGGGTATCGAGCACGCACTGCTCCCCGAGAAAGGCCTTGTTGCCCCGGGTGACTGCGTTATCGGTGCAGACTCTCACACCTGCACATACGGCGCACTCGGCGCATTCTCAACAGGCGTCGGCTCAACAGATATGTGCGCAGGCATGGCTACAGGCAAGGCTTGGTTCAAGGTGCCCTCGGCTATCAAGTTCAACATCACAGGCAAGCTTCCTAAGTACAGCGCCGCTAAGGACGTTATTCTTCACATAATCGGTATGATAGGCGTTGACGGCGCACTTTACAAGTCTATGGAGTTCTCGGGCGACGGCCTTAAGAACCTTACAATGGAAGACAGACTTTGCATAGCTAACATGGCAATAGAAGCAGGTGCTAAGAACGGCATATTCGCAGTTGATGATGTTACCCGTGCTTACTGCGCAGGCAGAGTTGATAAGGAATTCACAGTATTCGAGGCTGATGATGACGCAGAGTATGATGCAGTATATGATATTGACCTCTGCGAGATCAAGCCCACAGTTGCATTCCCGCACCTGCCCGAAAATGCAAAGACCTTTGACGATATGCCCGAGGTCAAGATTGACCAGGTAGTTATCGGCTCCTGCACAAACGGCAGGATCGAGGACATAAGAGCCGCTGCCGAGATACTTAACGGCAGGCACATAGCAGAAAACGTAAGATGCATAGTTATTCCCGCAACACAGGCTGTATATTTACAGGCTATGAAAGAGGGTCTGCTTGAAATATTCATAAACGCAGGCTGTGCAGTTTCAACACCTACCTGCGGCCCCTGCTTAGGCGGCCATATGGGTATTCTTGCAAAGGGTGAGAGAGCAGTTGCTACCACCAACAGAAACTTTGTCGGCCGTATGGGTCACCCCGAGAGCGAGGTATATCTTGCTTCGCCTTATGTAGCTGCTGCATCTGCTGTAACAGGCAAGATATCACAGCCGCAGGATATTATGGAAGAGGGCGTGTAAAATGGTAAGACACGTTATAATATGGACACTCAACGACGACTTGAACGAGCAGGAAAAGACAAACGCTCTGATAAAGTCAAAGCGTGGCCTTGAACGCCTGCGTGGACGGATAGACGGCCTTGAAAGAATAAGGGTGTATATCGACAACTTAGACAGCTCGAATGCTGATATGATGCTTGATGCGACATTTACCGATGAGGCGTCGCTTGCGACCTATCAGAAAAACCCCGATCATCTGGCGGTGGCAGAGTTTATAAGAAGCGTTGTCAAGGACAGAAAGTGTATCGACTATATAGTCTGATAAAGCTTCTGCGAAGAACACAAAAACTAAAACCGAAGGAGAACTGATACTATGAAGGTATGCGGAAAAGTACATAAATACGGCGATAACGTTGATACTGACGTAATAATCCCCGCAAGATACTTAAATAACCCCGACCATAAGGCTCTTGCCGAGCATTGTATGGAGGATATAGATATTGACTTTGTAAAGAACGTTAAAGAGGGCGACATAATGGTCGCTGAGTCGAACTTCGGCTGCGGCTCGTCAAGAGAGCACGCACCTATCGCTATCAAGGCAAGCGGCATTTCCTGCGTTATCGCAAAGACCTTTGCGAGAATATTCTACAGAAACGCTATCAATATAGGCCTGCCGATAATCGAATGCCCCGAGGCTGCCGAGAGTATTGAAAAAGGCGACGAGGTCGAGATAGACTTTGAGACGGGCGTTATCACCAACAAGACAAAGGGTGAGACATATCAGGGAACAGCATTCCCCGAGTTTTTGATAAACATCATCAACTCAAACGGGCTGCTTAATTCGCTTAAGAACGAACAGTAAAAACCAAAAGCTCTGCCGAAGGTAAGGCAGAGCTTTTTTGTGTGCTGACGCTATGCGGTTATGCTCACAGTCTCGCTTACATCACGCCACATGAGCGAGGCGGCGTATATCAAAAGCACCCCCGCATCGGAGTTCATTGAGTTGAAATCGTCCCACGTCGAGAAGACTATACCACGGTCATCAGTCTTGATGCTCGCCGAGGTGAGATAGCACTCCATGCCCTTGTCAAGCGGTTCGAGCTGAAGCATACGTATGTCACGAAACAGCAGCTCATAAGTCTGCACAAAGCCCATGCTCCTGCGCTGGAGCAGCACCGACACGGTCATATCGTCATTGATAAAGTGCTCGCTCACCTGCCCGACATACGCTCCCGAGCGGTATTTTACGCTGCATATACAGCTGTTTTCAAAGCCCCCGAAGCACTCCATAAGCTCGTTTATATCGTCGTCGTTTTTAATTATGTTCCACATATTTTTACCCTCTCTTTCTTTTTACTCTGACTTAAGTATAACATACTTTTGGGGAAAGTGTGGTCAAAAAAATGGACAGCAGATTATTTGTGAGAGATAACCAAAAAACCATGCCCGCATTTGTGCAGGCGTACAAAGCATAGGATAGGCTGTATTGTTTTGCCTTGCAGATCGGATTAGTTAACGTAAGGCTTTACATATTGAACGAAAGGAGGCGAAGCCTCATGCAGATAACAGATACTGATGAAGACCTGCACAGGGTAGTGCAGATGTATAAAAGCACCGTGTATGCGGCGGCGTATTCAAGACTCAAAAGCCGTGCCGATGCTGATGATGTGTTTCAGGAGACGTTCTTGCTCTATTATCAGAAAACACTCAGCTTTGAAAACGAGCAGGCACGAAAGGCGTGGCTGATAAGAACAGCACTAAATCTGTGCAAAAAACACAACCTAAGCTCGTGGGCGACCAAGGTGGACAGGTTGCCCGAAAACGAAGACGAGCTGCCCTCGCAGCAAATGCTGACCGACGAGGAGAATGATGTTTTGCAGGCGGTTCTGTCGCTTAAAGACGGAATGAGAGAGCCTGTGTATCTATACTATTTCACGGGGCTTTCGATAAGCGAGATAGCGTCAAGTATGGGGCTTAGTGCGGGTGCTGTTCAGGTAAGGCTCGTGCGGGCAAGAAAGGCGCTTAAGAAAAAGCTGAAGGGAGAGTATTTCTATGAAGAAAAATGATGTATTAGAAAGCATTAACTATAAGCTCACCCCAGACAGCAGGGCGGAGCGTGAGCTATTTGAGAGGGCGGCAGAGCTTAAGGCAGGCGAGAAATACATAGGCGATACCGAGGAAATATTCCTATCAAAGGGAATAATGCCCGAATCATACGAGCAGGCAGAGCCGTTCCCTGCAAGGGTGAGGAGTACAAAGCTCACCATAGCGGCAGCGGCGGCGGTGTTGGTGCTTTTTGTGGGGGCTGCGGCACTATTTAGCATCACATCACATAGGGGTGTAGAGACAGACAGCACACCCGCAGTACAAAAGACGGAAGAGAGCAAAACGGAGATAAAATCATATACGGAGGTGGAGAGCGACAAGCCGTGGGTCATCATAGGGCAGCTTATCAAAAACTGCTATGAAGAGTACGATCATATGGGCGGCGATTACAAGAGCCTGCCCGAGCTTAAGAGCTTTCAGGAGCTTACGTCATACAGTGATCTGAGGATATATATAAACGATATGTATCAAAACGGCGAGATAGAGGATAAATATGTATTCATAGCCGAGAATGCCTGCAATTACGAATATCACCGGGAACAATCAGATATAAATAACGGCTTGCTGAAGAGTGAGACCAACCCGCTTAGATATTTTAAGTATATAGACAAAGAGTATAATGTGAGCAAAAATCTGTCCGACTATTACCCCGAGGACTATGAATACGAAACCATAAAGCAGTTCAAGCGGCTTATAGAAAAGCTCGAGGGCTATGGTGATGATTATAAGAACAAGAGCGAGTTCTCACAGCTTGTGAAATACGGCAAAGACATCGGCAATTATGAACAGTTTATCACAGCTATGTATATCAAGGGCGAGGTGAGCGACAAGGGGCTTGAGATAGCCTTTGAGGTAGCAAAGGAGATATGCGTAAAGGCTGATAACAGCGATAAGGTCTTACAGCCCGAATCGGAGATAGTTGCCTTGATGACAACTGAGCATTACAGCAAGGAAATGACCGAGACGCCAAAGCAGCGGCTTGTAAAGAACGAGGACGTCAATTTGTGGGTAAAGCTTAAGCTGCAAAGGATAGGCAGCAAGCTTGACGGCGGATACACCACCACGGGTGAAACATACGATATGAAGCAGGACGTAAACTACATCTCGCTTGTTAACTGCGGTAGCTGTACGGCACAAAGGGCAATAGCCGACCTTTACGACAGCGATGAGCTTGACGGGCACGGCAGCGCTTCAAAGGCTGCACGTCAGGTGATATTCGACCTTGGCAGGAACATAGGCGGCGACGATGCGCAAAACGGCGATGATGTGCTTAAATACATTATCGGGCAGGCAGAGCTAAACGGTATATGTTTTGACTTTGTACGGGGCGTGTGCGACGGGAATTATCGTGAGAGCGGCGATTACCTTAAAAAGAGAGACGGCGCAGACGAGCTGTTTGCAGCTCTTGCAAAGCTGCCCTCGGGCTACAACGTGACCAACAAGGATATAACTCCTGTTGGTCATGACTACGAAGTAGAGCAAAAGCTGAACGCCTATGCATATCTTGACCTGTATGACTGCTATGTGCCCGAAAATATGTCAGGGCAGGGCGGAGATGTTACACTTCACATCATCATTCCCGATAAAAAGGTAAACTCCGTGATAGTCGATGGTATTGAGTATAAAAACCTTGACAAGGAACTGTTTGAGCAGTTTATCTATGCGGTGCAGGAAATAGTTCCTCCATACGGCGAGAAGCAGGAGATAAAAAAATATGACAATGTGACGCTTTACCCCGCCACTAAGAACGGCGTCAAGGCTACATATACAAGCTGCGGCGATTATGCCGAAAAGCTCTATGCTCTTGCAGGGTATATCAGCGACAACTACTTCGGCTGCAATGTAGGCGAAAACCCGACAGAGCTTAAAGAAAGCACCGTGACCGCCGAGGTATATGATAAAGACAAAAAGGTATGCGATATCTATATCCCCGACAAGTATAGCCCTGTGGGAAATGAGGGCACGATCTACGTTAACGGCGTAATGTATAAGGGCGTTGATCTGAATATGATATCAACAATATGCAGCTATACCGAGTTTGAAGCAGATCTTCACGCCGAAGATAGCAAGTAATAACAAAAAAGGCTGACGATATCCGTCAGCCTTTTATCATGCCCGCCTTACTCTTCAAGCCTTTCCTCAACGAGCCTTACTGCATTCTTTATGCAGTCGTCACAGGCGCAGAGCATACGCCCGCCCTTTAAGCCCTTAAGCTCGCCGCAGTCGGCCGAGCCGCACTCACGCTTGAAGTCGGAATGCAGAAGCTTTGCCTCGGCAAGCATAGGCCTGCCCGAAAAGCCCGTAAGCCCCTGTATCATCTGCGCTGCACATAAAGCGCCGCAGGTCGCATCAAAAGCCCCCATGCCGCAGCCAAAGCCCGCACCGAGTTTTTTGAGTGTCAGCTCATCAAGCTCTAAAATATCTTCAAATGTCATAAGCACAGCCTGCGCACAGTTGAAGCCCGTGTGCTTTAGCTCTACTGCTTTTTCCTGTCTGTTCATTTTCAACCACTCCCATACACCACATATCATGAAACTTATTATAACACATTGATTGCGGTTAGTCAATGCTTATCAAAGGTTGATTTATATTTTGTTATGTGATATAATAATATTGCATGGCACATTATAAACAGGGGTGAGGAATATGAGCAGGATATTTGTGGTTGAGGACGATAAGGCGATAAGAGATGAGCTTTGCGAGCTGCTTGAAAATTCGGGCTATGAGGTGAGCGCAGCGCATGAGTTTGGTGATGTTTCGGCGCAGGTTCTAAGCTCGGGTGCCGACCTTGTGCTGCTTGATATAAACCTGCCCGACGCTAACGGCCAGACTGTGCTCAAAGAAATAAGAAAGACCTCTGATATACCCGTGATAATGGTGACGAGCCGCACGGGCGAAACTGACGAGATGCTCTCAATGAGCTCGGGGGCTGATGATTTTATCACCAAGCCCTATAACCCTATGATACTGCTTTTGCGAATATCGGCGGTGCTTAAGCGTACACAGTCGGCAGGGGCAAAGACCACCTACCGTGGGCTGCCCGTCAACGCCGCACGGGGCAGCATCGGTGAGGGGAAGAATGAGATAGTTCTCACCAAAAACGAGATGATAATATTCTCCCGCCTGCTGTCGTCAGGGGGGCAGATAGTCAGCCGTGACGAGCTTATGACGGCGCTATGGGATAACGAGGAGTATCTAAACGACAACGCCCTCACAGTCAACATCAGCCGCCTGCGGCAAAAACTCACCGACGCAGGCCTTGAAAACACAATAGAGACAAGAAAGAAACAGGGGTATATTCTGCTATGAACTTTTTTGCATATTTAAAAGACAGGCTGCCCGCCGTTGTGATACTTACTACGGGGTATCTGATAATGCTCTGCTTTTTCGGCGGCTATCATTCGGGCGGCGAGCAGGTGTGCATAATAAGCGCTGTTTACTGGCTCACGGTGCTGGCTGTGCTGTGTGCCGAATATTTCAGGCGCCGCAGGTTTTATAACAAAGCAGCAGACTCACTCAAAGGCCTTGATAAAAAATACCTACTCCCCGAAATGATAGAGAAGCCCGCATTCTACGAGGGGCTGCTTTGCTATGATCTTATCTGCGACTGCGGCAAGAGCATGACCGAGAACGTGTCATACCACAAGCGGCAGGCGGACGAGTTTCGTGAGTTTATTGAGCTTTGGGTGCATGAGGTCAAGCTGCCGATAGCGTCGCTTTCATTAATGGCACACAACGAGGGCGAGGCGGGCGAGAAGTACACCGAGCAGCTTTCGAGGATAGATGCTTATGTTGAAAACGTGCTCTATTACGCAAGGAGCGAGAACGCACAGAAAGACTACATAATAAAAGAAACGACCATAGGCCGTGTGTTCAAGGGCGCAGCCCTCAAAAACCGTGAGAGCCTTCAGCAGCGTGGCGTGACTGTCACCGCCGAGGGGCTTGATAAAAAGGTGATGACAGACAGCAAGTGGCTTGAATATATCTTCACGCAGCTGATAGCAAACAGCCTGAAATATTTCTCCCCCGAAAGAGAAGCGCAGATAACTGTCTGTGCCGAGGAGAATGACAATGCCGTGACGGTGCATTTTAAAGACAACGGTATCGGCATACCCGCAACAGACCTGCCCTATATCTTTGAAAAAAGCTTCACGGGTCAGAATGGGCGGCTGCACTCAAAAAGCACGGGCATGGGGCTTTATATAACCGAGAGCCTTTGCCGCAAGCTCGGCCATAAGGTGAGCGCTGAATCGGTGCAGGGCGAGTATACCGACATAATGATAAGCTTTGGCAAGAATGATATCTACAGACCCGAATAAGGAGGGGAAAATATGCGTGACTTAGACAAATTCCGTGGCTGCCTGATAGGCGGTGCGGCAGGCGATGCGCTTGGCTATGCGGTGGAGTTTTTAGACGAGGGAACAATCCACGAGCGTTACGGCGAGGGCGGAATCACAGACTATCGCCTTATAAACGGCACAGCGCAGATATCAGACGATACGCAGATGACCCTCTTTACCGCAAACGGCCTGCTCTTATGCACCACAAGAGCGCAGATGAAAGGCCTGCGGCTGAGCTATATAGACTTTATCAGAGATATGTATAAATGCTGGCTGCGCACGCAGGAGGGGGCGTTCCCTACACGTAACGAATACCGCAAGTCGTGGCTTTTGAATATACCGCAGCTTTATGATATGCGTGCCCCCGGCGTTACCTGCACTAAAGCTATAGCCACAGGTGCGCAGGGAACTGTTGACAAGCCTGAAAACGACAGCAAGGGTTGCGGCGGCGTTATGCGTGTTGCCCCCATAGGGCTGTATTTCTGTGACTATGATATGGATATAGAGCAAAGCGATATGCTTGCTGCCGATGCAGCGGCGCTGACTCACGGGCACGAGCTGGGCTATATCCCCGCAGCGGCGCTTGCGCATATAGTAAGGCGCATAGGCGAGAGCGGAATGACTGTCACCGAGGCGGCAGCTGATGCTGTAAAGACAATGCAGGAACTATTCCCAAATGCTGTGCATATAGGCGAGTTTGTGGATATAATGCAGCGTGCCCTTGACCTTGCAAAATCTGATATGAGCGACATTGACGCCATACATTCCCTCGGTGAGGGCTGGGTGGCGGAGGAGACTCTTGCTATTGCAGTATTCTGCTCCGCAAGGTATGAGAATGACTTTGAGAAAGCGCTTATCGCCGCCGTTAACCACAAGGGCGACAGCGACTCGACAGGCGCTGTGACGGGCAACATCTTGGGCACACGGTTGGGCTTTGAGGCGATAGGCGGTAAGTTCAGGCAAAACCTCGAGCTTTACGACACGATACTTGAAATTGCCGATGATATGTATAACGACTGCAAGATGAGCGAGTTCGGCAAGATATATGACCCCGTGTGGGACAGAAAATACATAAGGGCGATCTACCCTTTCATAAAATAGACAACAGGTGCTGCTTTAACGGGCGGCGCCTTTTTTATATGTCAAAAAACAGACAATTGATTTATACACTATGCACAAACTTTGTGGCTGTCCAAAAAATGATACACAATATTCTTTAAATATATGGTATAATTGATATAGGCAATAAAGAACTTGGCGAAAAACGAGAGGAGAATTATTATGCAGCAGTTTATTAAACCGCCTGTTGAACAGAGATACAGAAACGAGCTTGATATGCTCATATTTGCAGATGACGGCAAGAAGCCCGATAACTGGGTGCTCTCGCCCAAAATGGTGCGCACCTTTATCCTTGGCGGCGAGGTGGATACCAAAGACGGCAAAGAGAAGATAACACGCAAATTCTACGGCAACGATGCCCTTGTAGAGCGTGCGATAATAACCCTTGCAGGCAGCCGTGGCCTTATGCTGGTGGGTGAGCCGGGAACGGCAAAGACTATGCTTTCCGAGCTTTTGTGCGCAGCTATAAGCGGAGTATCTACCAACACCGTGCAGGGCACAGCAGGCACTACCGAGGATATGATAAAGTATAGCTGGAACTATGCGCTGCTGCTCTCAAAAGGCCCGTGCAGAGAGGCACTTGTGCCCTCGCCGCTGCTTGTGGGAATGGAAAAGGGCATTATCGCCCGCTTTGAGGAGATAACACGAACCCCCGCCGAGATACAGGACAGCCTTATCTCGGTAATGAGTGACCAGATACTTAATATCCCCGAGCTGGGTGATGAGGGGCTTGTGCTGGCACGCCCCGGCTTTAACATCATAGGCACAGCCAACACACGTGACAAGGGCGTAAACGAGATGTCGGGTGCGCTCAAGAGGCGTTTTAATTTCGAGACGGTCGAGCCTGTTAAGGACGTGCGGCTCGAAAAAGAGATAATCGTCAAGGAGGCGCAGGACTTAGCGGCAGCGGGGCATATAGATGCGCCCATAGATACCGACGTTGCAGAGCTTCTGGCGGTAACATATCACGAGCTGCGTGAGGGAATGACGGCAGACGGAACAGTAGTCGCCAAGCCCAACGCCGTGATGAGCACAGCCGAAGCGGTGTCGGTCTACTTCCAGACGATAAGCCACGCATGGTACCTGGGCAGCGGCAGGGTCGATCTGAACGTTCTCACCCAGAGCCTGCTCGGTGCGGTCTGCAAAGAAAACAAGGACGACCTTGACAAGCTGAAGAGCTATTTCAGAGTGGCAGTAAAGGAAAAGAGCAGCAGGGAGGGCGGCTTATGGAAGGAATATTTGAACACGGCATCGCTGCTGAGATAATACCCTTTGACCTTGATGCGCCGTTTTTGCTTTTTCCCGTAAGACATCACAGCCCCGCCTGCTCATATCAGCTGATAAGGACGGTTAAAGCATACAAGCCCGATATCATACTCATCGAAGGCCCCGAGAACGCTAATGACCTTATCCCAGTTCTGACAGACGAGCGCACAAGGCTTCCTGCGGCGATATATTATTACTACAAGGATAAGAAAAAGCATATCTCCGATGAGGGGGAGGATTACAGGTGTTATTACCCGTTTTTAAAGTCATCGCCCGAGTATAATGCTATGCTGTGCGCAAATAATGAGGGCATACCCGCACGGTTTATCGACCTACCCTACAGCGAGATTCTTATTAACACCAAGCAGGACAAGGGACTTTTAAAGGGCGATAAGCACTCATACGCTGATGATTCAAGAATCACAAGAGGGCAGTTTTACAAGGCACTTTGCGATAAAACGGGTATACGGAGCTTTGAAGAATTCTGGGAGAAATATTTCGAGATAGAGGGAGTTTACAAGACACCGCAGGAGTTTGTAAAAGCTATGCACACTCATTGTGCCCTTGCAAGGCAGTCCACCCCGTATGATGAGATGAAAGCCGATGCCACCCTTATAAGAGAGCAGCATATGGCCGTAAACATAAAAGATGCTATGAGCAGATATGACAAGGTGCTTGTCGTCACGGGCGGCTTTCACAGCAGGGGGCTTTATGATCTGCTCACAGGCGGTGAGATAAAGCCCGTCAAGCTCCATTCCGTGCCCAAAGACTGCACGGGCTGTTTTCCTGCGGCGTATTCATACGAGGCGGCAGATGCGCTGCACGGCTATTCGTCGGGAATGAGCTTTCCGTTCTTTTATGACAGCGTGTTTGAGAGATTGACCGAGCAGGCAGAGCCGTCGGGGGCGTATTCTGCGCAGGTGCTTGATATGCTTGCGCTTTGCGCTAAAAAGTGCAAGGAAAAGGAGCTGCCCGTCGCTATTTCAGATGTCACGGCGGCGCACACCCTCACGTGCGGCCTTGCAGCGCTCAGGAATATCCCCG
>CADAGC010000012.1:0-41282 GCA_902787365.1 uncultured Ruminococcus sp.
TTATCATTCTCATCGAATTGATATTCTCTGAAAGCGCATCTGTTGATAACACCTCTGCCGAAAGCTTGCTTTTATATGCTTCAAGCTCGCTTACTGTCATCGTCATCGACTCAATTGAAACAGTCTTTGCGCCGTGCTTGTCAATTAGTGAGTTTATCTGCTCATAAAGCTTATTCTGCAAGATAACCTCAATAAACGAATTGCCTGCCAACAGCTTTTTTGCTTTCTCAATATAACGAAAGTCTATAATAAGATATGCCTTATCTTTAAAAACGAGCACAACGCCTGCGCTTGACTTCATACCTGTAAGATAACGTCTGTTTATATCAGACGTTATAAGTGCGCAGTCTGCATCTATCATACTGCCGAGTTTTTCAAGCCGTGTCATTTCTTTGCAAGCCCCCAGCCCTCTTCACCGCCGAAAACTTCAAAAAGCGCTTCTATAGCAAGAAAATATGAAGCCTTGCCAAAGCCTGCGATAGAGCCTTTACAAACAGGTGCGATGACTGATTTATTGCGAAACTCATCTCTTGCGGCAATATTGCTAAGATGAACCTCGATAACGGGGATATTGATAGCCTCGATAGCATCTCTGATAGCATAGCTGTAATGAGTATATGCGCCTGCGTTGAGAATAACACCGTCATATACCTTTCTTGCTTCGTGGAGCTTATCAATTATAGCTCCCTCAAAATTTGACTGGAAGATATCACAGGAGAAATCCTTTCTTTCGGCACGAGCAACTATCTGATTATTGATTGCTTCAAAAGTATCAGTTCCATAATGCTTAGGGTCACGCTCGCCCAAAAGGTTAAGATTAGGTCCGTGAATAACAAGTATTCTTTTCATAAGTATCACTCCGTTTATCATAGTTTAAATCCCTGCCATTATGGCAGGGACATTTTACATTGTATACATTGTAAGGTCATAACGAGCTATGACCTTATACGGCTCACATTTTACAAGTGCTGCCGAAGAAAACCTGCATAAAAAGGGTTTGAAAATACTCCTTAGATAATCACGCATATCAAGCGCATCATCATAGCAGGGAAAATAGCCAAGCGTTATATAAGGCTGCCAGACAGACGGCAGAAACTTACCGTCAAATCCTGCATCAAAATGCTTTGACATTGTAGCATATGTTTTGGAAAAGTTAAGCTTAAGCTTTTCGGTCGCTTCGCATTTTATATAGACAGTACCGCTTTCAAAAGCATCTATCTGCGTAAAATACAGATTATGCGGAACAAGAAAATGACACAGCCCGCTGAAGCAATCCAAAACAGCCGACTCTCTGTCACTTACAAAAGCGCCTAGATTAATGCTCGGACGTATACGGTTACTGATAATGAATTCCGAGCAGATATAATCAAACAATTGCTTGACACCTTTGTTATCAGGCTCTAAATAAATAGAATACAAAGCCATAAGTTACTCCTTAAAGGAAAGGTAACAGTTCTTCATTGTTAAAGCATCAACATCCTGAGTGCCTGCACTCTCACATATAAAAGTGGGTGCAAGGCCTTTCTTGGCAACTATCTCCATAAGCGGCTCATAGTCAGGGCCAAAGCCTTGGTTATCATCAAAGGTCAGATGCATCTTCTCGCCGCCGGGAATGGTAAACATTATCTTTGAAAAATGGCTGTGGAAAACCTTAAGCCTGTCATACCCGATAGCATTCTCTACCTCATCAAGCATTTTCTCATACTCGGCCTTTCCCTTGATAAAGCCGAACTCTCTAGCGTTCAAATGCCCAAAGTCGATAGTAGGCAAAAAAGTATCATCAAGCTTGCAAAGCTCAAGCACTTCTGTTAAGTTACCGAGCTGATTGACCTTACCCATTGTTTCGGGGCAGAATATTATATCTTCAAAGCCTTGCTCAATGGCGGCTTTTCTTGCACGGGAAAGAGTATCCTTGGCAAGTTCCAAGGCCTCTTCTCTTGAAATTTTAGCACAAGAGCCGCTATGAATAACTATCCTGTTTGCGCCAAGTCTTTTTGCGGCATCACAGGACTGTAGTATATAATTTATACTGTTATCCCGCTTTTCCTCTTCAACGCTCGAAAGAGATATAAAGTAGGGCGCATGAACAGAAAGAGTTATTCCGTACTTCTCTGCCTCAGACATTAGAGATGCCGCAAGCTTATCAGAAACACGCACTCCCCTGCCGCATTGATATTCATAATGGTCAAGACCCATTTCACTAAGGTATTTCGGAACGTCTATTGTAGACTTATGGGTTTTGGAATAAGCCTCACTATTCCCTGCGGGGCCGAATTTTGCAAGCATACTGATTATCCTCTCTATTGTTGCATAGGCATAGAAGAGGTCGCTCTGACCTTTTGCCTATATGCTGCTTCTATTACCTTAGCAAATTCCTTGGCTTTTTTATTGCCTGTTGATAACGATATCGCCTCACCGTCCGAAAGCTCGATACGAAGGGTGTTTTTTCCTGTATACATAAGGCTGAATATTTCATCATAGCTAATTTCTCTGGTCTTGCCAAAAGCATTGGTATAAGAAAAGCCTTTATCATCATACTCATATTTTATCATGATATACATAACGATAACAACAATTCCCGAAACAGCAGCAATTACAGCAAAGAAAATGTCAGCGTGCCTTCTGTTAGGTTCGCTTTCAGTAAAACTATTGATAACCTCTGCGATAGAAAAAGCTATGAACAACACACCTAAAAGCACCGACGCAACAGGGTTTCTGACAATGATCCTGTCATTCATCATTATCAGTTCTTAGAGTCGATAGGGTTATTCTTGATATCCTCTTCCTCAACGAGCGAGGGAGAAACCTTGATGACATAGTCAAGGTTTACATACTGGATATAGCCCTCACAATTGAGCTTGACCCAGCCGTCATAAACATCGAGCACAAGTGCAGATGCGAAATAATCGTTTGTTGTCTCGATATCGTACTTACCGCCGATGAATTCTCTCATAAATCTGTTCATAAATTAACTCTCCTTTATAATTTATTTTGGAAACTTAGGTAAAAATGGCCTCTCGCACCACCTTTTAAAGCGGAATGGGCGGCTCGTTTCGGGCTCTATGGGAAAGACAAAGAGCGAACGTATGCCTTTAAGATTACAGCCCAAAACATCTGTAAAAATCTGATCACCCACAGATGCAACGTATTTTTTAGGTATTCCAAGTCTTTTGATAGCCCTTGTATAACCGAAAGTCAAAGGCTTTTTGCCTTCACACTCAAAATCGACGCCGAGCTTATCGGCAAAGGGCTTTACCCTTGTCGGGTGATTATTTGAAACTATGATAAGCGAGATTCCCGCAGCTTTCATGGCATTTATCCAATCAAGGCTCTTCTGCGGCACCTCGGGATTATTATGTGTAGTTAGTGTATTATCAAGGTCGAGGATCAGCGCTTTTATCTTTTTCTTTTTCAAAAATTCAGGCGTGATATTCCCTACCTTATCAAAAACATATGTCGGCTTAAAAAGCATTTATATCTCCTATTTCATAAGCAAAAAGCGGACAAGAAAACTTGCCCGCTTTTGATCACTTATCAGTATTTACGCTTACGAGCAGCTTCGGATTTCTTCTTACGCTTTACCGAAGGCTTTTCGTAGTGTTCTCTTTTACGAACCTCGGCAATAACGCCGTCCTTAGCACAGGACCTCTTAAAACGCTTAAGAGCTGTATCTAATGTTTCGTTCTTTCCAACACGAACTTCTGCCAAAATTATTCCCTCCCTTTGCCACCTTTAACAGAGGTAACAAGTATTGGTGTATCGGGGCTCTCGGTGTTTAGTGAAGGTGCTTGCTGTGCAAACATTTTGAACGCTTTTGTTGCGCCCGCTATTCTCTGTTACTAAAAAGCCCAAACACATTACCCAATATGATTACATCTTATATTATACTATAATTTTGCCATAAAGTCAATAGCTTTAGAGGAAAAATTTAAAATTATTTTATTACGATATTAACGAGCTTGCCGGGAACATATATCTCCTTGACTATGCTCTTGCCTTCCATAGCAGCAGCAACTGCACTGTCGGCTTTTGCCTGTGCTATAATGTTTTCCTTAGAGTCGTCAACAGCTATATTGATCCTCGACTTGATCTTGCCGTTAAGCTGAACAACTATCTCAACTGTAGCATCAACGCAAAGTGCCTCGTCAAATGTCACCCATTCCTGCTCGTCAAGCTTGCCGCCAAAACCGCAGAGCTCATAAAGTTCTTCGGTGATATGAGGTGCGAAGGGATAAAGGATAACCAAAAGATCTCTGTATTCCTTTCTTGTGATACTACCAGCTTCATAGACCTCATTAAGAAGAGCCATCATAGCGGCTATGGCAGTATTGAACTTCATAGCCTCGATATCTTCTGTGACTTTCTTTATGGTCTTATGCATTGATGAGCGGAGCTTTTCGCTGTATTCATCGCTGTCAGTAAGCTTATCCTGAAGCGCCCATATTCTGTCAGCAAAACGCTTACAGCCCTTAACGCTCGACTCACTCCAGGGTGCAGCCTTTTCATAGTCGCCCATAAAGAGCACATAAAGTCTGAGCACATCTGCGCCGTATTCATTAACAACATCGAGCGGGTCGATAACATTGCCACGGGACTTACTCATCTTCTCACCGTCGGGTCCTAATATAAGACCCTGCGCAGTTCTCTTTGCATAAGGCTCTGCTGTAGGAACAAGGCCTAAATCGTAGAGGAACTTATGCCAGAAGCGGCTGTAGATCATATGGCGTGTTACGTGCTCCATACCGCCGTTATACCAGTCAACGGGCATCCAGTACTTAAGAGCGTCGGCAGATGCAAATTCATTATCATTATGCGGGTCGCAGTATCTTAAGAAATACCACGATGAACCTGCCCACTGAGGCATAGTATCTGTCTCACGGCGTGCATCTTTACCGCACTTGGGGCACTTGCAATGAACAAAGCTGTCTATCCTTGCAAGAGGGCTCTCACCGTCTGTGCCGGGGAGGAAATTCTCAACAGGCGGAAGCTTTAACGGAAGCTCATCATAAGGAACAGCCACCATACCGCAGGTATCACAATGAACTATCGGTATAGGCTCGCCCCAGTAACGCTGTCTGTTAAACGCCCAGTCCTTCATCTTATACTGAACGCCTGCCTCGCCGCAGCCGAGCTTTGCAAGCTCTTCGAGCATACGGGCAATAGCGTCCTTCTTATTGGTGATACCGTTAAGAACGCCAGAGTTTACCATTTCGCCGTCGCCTGTATAAGCTTCCTTAGAGATATCACCGCCCTTGATAACTTCGATAATATCAATGCCGAACTTCTTAGCAAACTCATAGTCTCTTGTATCATGTGCAGGAACAGCCATGATAGCGCCTGTGCCGTAGCCCATCATTACATAGTCGGAAATATATATCGGTATCTCCTTGCCTGTTATAGGGTTAACTGCTGTAAGGCCGTCTATGCATACACCTGTCTTATCCTTAACGAGCTGTGTTCTTTCAAATTCGCTCTTCTTGGCGCACTCTGTCTTATAAGCGTCAAGGTCTGCGATATTCTTTATAGAATCTCTGTACTTTTCGATAACGGGGTGCTCAGGAGCGATAACCATAAATGTAACGCCGTAGAGTGTATCAGGGCGTGTTGTATAAATCCTGAGGCTCTCGTCCTGCTCCTTTATCTTGAAGTTAACAAACGCACCCGTTGACTTGCCTATCCAGTTCTGCTGCTGAAGCTTAACATTAGGCAGGTAATCAACCTCTTCAAGACCCTGCAAAAGCTTATCAGCATACTCGGTTATTCTTAAGTACCAAACTTCCTTGGTCTTCTGCACGATATCGCTGTGGCAGATATCGCACTTGCCGCCCTGCGAATCCTCATTAGAGAGAACGACTTTACAGCTCGGGCAGTAGTTAACAAGTGTCTTATCACGGAAAACAAGGCCGTTTTCAAACATTTTGAGGAATATCCACTGTGTCCACTTATAGTAATTCTCATCTGTTGTATCAACAACTCTTGACCAATCGAAAGAGAAGCCTACCTTTTTGAGCTGGCCTGTGAACTTCTCGATATTTCTGTCTGTAACTATACGGGGGTGAATGTTATCCTTAACTGCCGTATTCTCTGTCGGCAGACCGTATGCGTCAAAGCCTATAGGGAAAAGCACATTATAGCCCTGCATTCTTCTCTTGCGGCTGACTACCTCAAGACCCGAATAAGCCTTGATATGGCCTACGTGCATACCGTGACCAGAGGGATAAGGGAACTCAACAAGGGCATAAAACTTCTTCTTCGAGTGGTCATCGCTCGCCTTGAAAGTATCATTCTCATCCCAGTATTTCTGCCATTTTTCCTCAATGGCTTTGAAATTATAATCCTTCATTTATATCATATCCTTTACAATAAATTACTTAAAGTATTCTTTTACATCATTATTGGCAACAAGGGTAAATGCGCACACGCAGTCGATAGCTGCCTCAGCAAGATATATCACCCTGAAATTCACGATATTATCCTTGATATGGATAAGCACGATGACTGCCAGAAGCGCTGCCGTGATGTAATTGGTCATGGGCTTCTTTTGAAGCATAAGATATGCAAGGGCTGCAAACACACAGAGTATCACGATATTCTGAAAGCTAAAGCCCAGCACGAGGTTAACTATGCCCTTAATGACAAAATAGCCGCCCATAAGACCTATGAGGTTTCTGCCGTTAACCGAATGACCCATATATCACTCCTTAACGACATAAGGAGTAATATCTATCTCCTCGCCGTCTGCCCAAAGGCGCTCTAAGTTATAGTGCTCACGCTCCTGAGTATAGAATACATGAACAACTATATCCTGATAATCAAGCACTATCCAGTTAGATGCGCTGTAGCCCTCGGTATGGTGGGGGTCAACACCGAACTTCTGCTTCATTTGATATTCCACTTCATCGGCAAGCGCCTTTGTCTGTGTGGTAGAGTCACCGTTTGCTATAATAAAATAATCAGCGATTATAGTCAGGTCTTTTATACCTATCGCCTTGATATTCTCAGCCCTCTTTGAATCGAGTGCCTGTATTATACATTTGAGCTTTTCATTGGTCTGGTCGTTTTTCATTTATCCTGCTCCTTTCCGCAGTTTATCGTTCTTTTCCTTTTTAAGCGTTTCATTTAAAAATCTGTTATATGCCGCAAGTGTTGACAGCGGGATAGTATTGCCCTTGCTAACAGAATCGGTGATAGAGAATTTGAGCGCTTCGAGCATAGCTCTTTCAAGACCGCTGACAGCAAGCTTGCGCATACGCTTAACGTCTTTATAATCTCTGTCTGCTGAGATAAGGTCAGCAAGGTAGATAATAGCCGCAAGGCTTGACATATCCCCTGCCGCAACAGTATGATAACGTATCGCTAAGATAATGTCCATATCATCAATGCCGAAAACAAGCTTTGCAAGCTCAGCACCCGCAACAGCATGAAACAGAGCGTGTGATTTTGTTTCCACCTCATCAACACCGAGGGTGGATTTAAGCACATACTCACGCTGCTTTTCTATGGGCAGTTCCTTTGCAACATCATGCAAAAGGCCTGCAACAAGTGCCTTGTCAGAATCCTCACCATAAAGCTTGGCAAGCTCGACCGCCGCATCTGCCACATTAACAGAGTGGTTATATCTTTTCTTAGAAAGATTAGCCTTAAGGTATTCCTTATACCTTGTAATAAGTTTTTTATCAGTCAATTCAATGCTTCTTTCTGATATAGTGAATTCTCATATATATATTTTACTACATTTTCTTCCAAATAGCAAGAGGGGGTTTCGCCATTCATAAGCATTTTTCTTATTTCCGATGATGAAACCTCAAAAGCAGTAACATCACAGATAATGATACTGCCGCCCTTAGCTTCTAAAAAAGCCTTAGCTTCTTCAAGAGCCGCCCTGTCACCGTTTTGGCGTGAAACACACACGAGGGTACACATTTTAAGTATACGCTCATACTCATACCACTTGCTGAAATTAATCAGGCTGTCACTTCCGACAATGAAATATATATCATAATCGGGATACTGCTCTTTAAAATGAGAGAGAGTATAAACAGAATAACTTTTTTCCTCACGGTTAAGCTCATAATCTGAATAGATAATATCATCATTCTCACCGAATGTGAGCTTAAGCATATTCATTCTGTGCTCGCCCGAAACAAGGCCAAAACTTGCTTTATGCGGCGGAATAGCATTTGGTATTATAACACACAAATCGGGCGATACTGCTGCCTTCGCAGCATCAAAGGCGTTCTTATGACCCATATGCACAGGGTCAAAAGTTCCGCCATATATGAGAAGCTTTTTCATATCACTTATTCTTAAGCCTGATGACAGGCTCTTTTTCGTTTCTTTTGTAAAGAATAGCCTTTGAGCCGATACATTGTACTACCTCAGCGCTTATTCTCTCGGCTATATCAATTGCCGCTTCCTTAGCGGTAAGAAGTGAGTTATCAAGAACTTTTATCTTAACAAGCTCGTGAACTCTTAAATAATCATCTATCTGAGCGACCTGTGCATCATTCACGCCGCCCTTGCCTATCTGAAAAACAGGCTCTATTGAATTGGCAAGAGCCTTAAGCTCTGCTCTTTGCTTTGGTGTTATCATTTATTATCCCCTTTGTTTAGTTGTTCTAAAAGTGCTTTAAGAGCATTTGCTCTGTGAGATACACTGTTTTTTACATTGCTGTCAACATCAGCAAAGCTGACGCCGTTATAAAGGAAAACAGGGTCATAGCCGAAGCCGTTACTGCCTGAGGGTGTATGTGCTATCCTGCCGAATACCTTGCCCTCAACTGCTATCTCACGTCCGTCAGCATATATAAAGTGTATAGTACACATAAAATGTGCGCCACGATTTTCGTCGGGGGTGTCTTTAAGCTTTTCAAGCAGCAGGGCTGTGCGCTCGGCATCTGTTTTAAGGCCACCGAAACGTGCAGAATATATCCCCGGGGCGCCGTCAAGTGCATCTACGCAAAGGCCGCTGTCATCAGCAAGAACACACTCGTGGCAAAGGTCGTATATAGCCCTTGCCTTTAATGCAGAATTTTCTGCAAAGGTCGTGCCCGTTTCCTCAACATCAACGTCAAAGCCTGCCTCTTTGGCAGATACAACTTCATATCCCAAAGGCGACAAAAGCTGAGAATACTCTCTGAGCTTGCCCTTGTTAGAACTTGCTATGATAAGTCTCATAGTCTTATACCTCATCAACAAACTCGCACTTACCCTGTGAGAGCTTGTCACGGAACTTCTTTTCCTTTTCTTTATCCATAGTGCCTATGCAGGCATCGTTATATACAACTTTAAGGTCATACTCAAATGCGCCCACAGCTGATGCGCCGACAGAGTTGCCACCGTCAACGCCGCATATCTCGACCTTCTTTACATTCCTTGCCCTCATAAACTCGCCGAGCGCATCGTTATGAAAAGCATCGGGCTTATGCTTTAAATATATATTTTTAGAAACAACCTTAAGACCTGTAACTATATCAGATTCAGCCTCTTTGCCGTTTGGCATTCCACCCTTGAAAAGCCCCTTAGCAACCGTCTTAACATAGAAGACCTCTTCGGGCTCATATTTATCTATACGCTTATTTATCCTGTCTATAAGTGTCTTGCGGTCATAATTATACAAGTCTTTATTTCTGAATTTGCCGACATAAAATTCCTGCATATTGATTATAAGCAAAACGTTATCCATAGTATTTCCTCCCTATAAAGATACACAATGATCATTCAAAAAGTGCATTTACAAAGTCTCTTGCAACAAAAGGCTGTATATCCTCTATCTTTTCGCCTACAGTAACAAGCTTTACGGGTATCTTCAACTCTTCAGTAATCGAAATGATAATACCGCCCTTTGCCGTTCCGTCAAGCTTTGTAAGGATTATACCTGTTATATCAGCTACCTCATTGAACTGCCTTGCCTGGTTAACGGCATTCTGGCCTGTTGTGGCATCAAGAGCAAGCAATACCTCCAGCGAGCATCCCTCTGCCTGCTGATGAACTATCCTTGCTATCTTTCTAAGCTCGTCCATAAGGTTTTTCTTATTGTGAAGTCTGCCTGCGGTGTCGCATATGACAACATCGGCATTTCTTGCCTTTGCAGCATTAAGTGCATCATAAACTACAGCTGCAGGGTCAGAGCCTGCGTTATGCTTGACGATATCAACACCAGCACGCTGAGTCCAGACCTCAAGCTGGTCTATTGCAGCAGCTCTGAATGTATCAGCAGCGGCAACTATGACCTTCTTGCCCTCATTTGAAAGCTGATTGGAAAGCTTGCCTATAGTTGTGGTCTTACCTGCACCGTTTACGCCGATAACAAGAATCACAGAAGGAGTTGTAGAAAGATCAAGCGGCTGATCCTCACCGAGCATATCGGTGATTACCTCTTTGAGCATATCCTTTATCAAGGAAGGATCTGTTATACCCTGGCGTTTAACTCTGTCTCTTAACTCCTCGCATATAGCAACTGATGTATTAACACCTATATCACACAGAATAAGAGTTTCTTCAAGCTCCTCAAACAACTCATCATCTATCTTGGTGAATGAGTGAAGAAGGCGCTCTATTTTGCCCATCATAGAGTCCTTGGTCTTTTTAAGTCCTGCTTTGAGTTTTTCAAATAATCCCATTTATACAATGACCTCCGATCATGTTTGTTTTTCCATATCATAAGCCTCATCGGGGCTCATACGCAAAAGCTTTGATATACCCTTTTGCATGGTTACGCCGTAAAGCATATCAGCTTCTTCCATAGTTCCTCGTCTATGGGTTATGGCTATAAACTGTGTTTTTTCCGTAAATCTGTGAAGATACTGCGCATACCTTGAAACGTTCACATCATCAAGCGCCGCCTCTATCTCATCAAGCAGACAGAAAGGTGACGGGCGAAGCTTAAGTATAGCAAAGTATATAGCTATCGCCACAAATGCTTGTTCACCACCCGAGAGAGAAACAAGATTCTTGATGACCTTACCGGGCGGTGCAACACGGATATCTATGCCGCATTCAAGAACATTCTCAGGGTCAGCAAGAATAAGCTCTGCCCTGCCGCCGCCAAAAAGTTCAACGAATATAGCTTTGAAGTTTCTGTTTATCTCATCAAAGCTTTCGGTGAATATCTCTTTCATTTTCTCCGTAAGCTCGTCGATAAGGCCGACAAGCTGAAGCTTTGAATTATTGACATCATCAAGCTGAACTGTCATTTTCTCAAAGCGCTCGCTTACCTCTTGGTATTCTTCAATACTTGCAAGGTTAACGTTGCCGAGTGCCTTTATCTTGCTTCTAAGTTCGGAAAGGCGCTTGTTTGCCTGTGTGACGTCGATAGTCATATCAGCAAGAGCCTGCGCCTGCGAGCGTGTCAGCTCATAGTTATCATAGAGCTGTGCAACTATTCTGTCAAACTCGGCAGTCTCGTTCTTTACGCCCTCTTCAAGGCGTGAAAGCTGACCTTGCAGAGTTTCCTTTTCATTAAGCTTTGAGCGCTGAACACTTCTTAGCTTTTCGGCACTATCGCTCAATGTGGTCTTTTTAACAGTCTGTGCAGTAATGCTGTCTTCTATCTCTTTGATGATAGCCACACTATCCTTAAGTTCCTGCCTGATGCGTTCAATCTCATTTTGCTTATCAGCTATCTGCTTATTCAGCTCATTTATCTTATCACGGCTGTCATTACTGTCAGCAGCCGAATTAGATATTATCTCCTTAGTCTGGTCAATGGCAGATCTTGTAAGCTCGATATCTTTCTGTATCTGCACACCTTCTATTCTAACCGATGACAGCTTATCTGTCAAGCCCTCACGCTGAACACGAAGTTCTTCAAGCTTGCTCTTTGACACAGCAAGTGAGCCCTCACGCTCGGCTATAAGCTTATCAAGATCACCAAGCGATATTATCGCTTCATTGGTTTCATTATCTATCTCTTTAAGGCGCTTTTTCGTAGAAACTATCTCTGAATCATAATCATCAAGTTTGTTTTCAAGCTCGCTTCTGATCTCGCAAACACGTTTAATCTCCATATCAAGCTTCAGGCTGTCAGAAGACAAGGTGTTTATAACTTCCCTCTCGCCCTCTGCCTGTGCAGACAGATTTGCGCATTCTTGTCTTAGCTGTGCGGTAACAGATTTTAACTCGTCAAATTTCTTTTCAAGGTCAGAACGCTTTTTGGTTAGTTCATCTATTTCATTTTTTCTTGAAAGAATACCCGTAGTCTTTGAAGCCGAGCCGCCTGTGAATGAGCCGCCCGCATTTATTACCTGTCCGTCAAGAGTGCAAATCTTAAAGCGATAATTATACTTCTTAGCTATATTTGATGCAAGGTCGATATTCTCGGCTATGCATACTCTGCCGAGCAGGTTCTTGATAATAACATCATACTTACTGTCATAAGTGACTATATCTGCGGCAACTGCAACAAATCCTTCTTCATTCTCAATGCCGTTAGCATCAAGTCTGCTGCCCTTTATTGATGTTAAAGGCAGAAATGTCGCTCTGCCCGCTTTTGATTCTTTCAGATACTTTATACCACGCTTTGCAGCGTTTTCATCTTCGGTAACTATATACTGCAAAGTTCCGCCAAGAGCTGTTTCTATTGCAAGATTATACTCCTGCTTGGTAGTAACAAGCTGTGCTACAGAACCGCATATTCCCGAAAGTCTGCCCTGCTTCTTAGCCTTTAAAACGCTTTTTACGCTATAAGCAAAGCCCTCCATATTGCTTTCAAGGTCTTTAAGTATATTAAGGCGCTGTGAGGTCTGGATAAGCTCATTCTCGGCAGTTCTTATCTCACCGTCCTGCTTTTCAAGCTTCTGTGCCTTATTCTTTAAAAGCAACTCAAAGCCCGAAAGCTTATTCTTATGCTCGGAGAGTTCATCATCAAGCTTTGAAAATGAAGCTCTCTTGGCTTTCAGTTCATCTGATAGTTGCTGCTCTTCTTTCTCACCCTCTTCGAGGTCATAGGTGAGCTTTACAAGCTTTTCTTCAAGTTCGTCGGCTATGTTCTTATTATTCTCTATTTTGAAGCCGAGAGAGGATTTATCAAGATAAAGCTTACTAAGCTCATCATTTGAAGCCTGGAGTTCTTTATCATAATCCTCTGCATTAGATGCAAGCTTTGAAAACTGCTCTTCCGTCTTGACTTCAAGCGATTTGTTTTCATCAAGCTTTTTCATAAGCTCTTCAAGCGTGCTCTTATGCTTTGCGAGCTGTTCATCAAGATAGCCTGCATTCGCCTTGTAAGCTTCTATCTGCTCTTCAAGTGATGATACGCTATCCCTTATATGCTCGATATCATTTTCGCAAACGGCAATTTTTGAGGTGGCCTGCGTGTTTTCAAGCTCTGTTTGATGTATCTTGTCATGCAGAGCCTGTATCTCCTGCTCACAGGCCGCACTTTGTTCAAAAGCCTCCTGTATCTTGTCATCAAGCTCGTTTACTTCCTTTTCAAGGACTTCATACTGGCTCTTGACAAGAGTGAGTTTTTCGTTTGTTTCGTCAATGCTTTTAGTCGAATTATCAAGCTTCTGCACCCAGACTGAAATCTCAAGGCCTCGCTTTTCCTCTTCGATAACTATAAATTTCTTAGCCTTTTCCGACTGTGTTTTCAAGGGGCCGAGCCGTGATTCAAGTTCTGATAGTATATCAGTTATCCTTGATATATTATCCTCTGCCGCAACGAGCTTGCGCTCTGCCTCTTCTTTTTTATAGCGGAATTTTGATATACCTGCGGCTTCTTCAAAAATCTCTCTCCTGTCAGTTGATTTGCTTGAAACTATCTCTGCAATCCTGCCCTGCCCGATTATTGAATAACCGTCACGGCCAAGACCCGTATCCATAAATAGTTCGACTATATCCTTAAGACGAACATTCTCTCCGTTTATGATATACTCGCTGTCGCCATTTCGATAAAGCTTACGTGATACACGAACAATATCGCTGTCAACAGAGAGCGCTTTATCTGTATTATCTATCGTGAGTGTGACCTGTGCAAAGCCTACAGACTTTCTCTGCTCTGTTCCTGCAAAGATAACGTCTTCCATCTTTCCGCCACGAAGAGTTTTTGATGACTGCTCACCCATAACCCAGCGCATAGCGTCACCAATGTTGCTCTTGCCCGAGCCGTTAGGACCGACTACTGCTGTTATACCCTTGTCAAAATCAAGGGATATCTTATCGGGGAAAGACTTGAAGCCCTGCATTTCAAGACCTCTCAGGTACATTTTCTCACTTCCCTTACTGCCAAATGTTTATCACCTGATATTTTTCATCAAGTTCCTTAACAGGGGTTATTATAAGCTCTATGCCCCTGTTTTTAAAATATTCTTTATTGCTCTTTTTCTGCCCCAGCGCCTTGCTTAGAGCTTTCTGCGGCACGGCAAATTCTGCATGGCCGCTTGTAATGCCGCTATTGGCTATCTCACGCTCAAAAGCCTTTCGGTAACTGATAGCCTCGCACAATTCTCTGAAAGCGGGGTGATAAAAGCCGCCAACCATATCTCGCTCGACAAACTCGCTTGCGTGCAGGCCGCATTTTATGACCTTAATGCCAGCATTATCAAATTCATCAAGCATATCGGCACACAAGTCTACGACCTCATCAAAAGCCATAGTCTTATATTCGCCCGACTTGTAAAGGCCACCGAGTTTGGTATTACCAAGTATAACAACAGGATATATCCTTACAGTTGTCGGGTGGATATCAATTATCCTGCGCATAGTCGCAAGCTCTTTTTCATAGCTGCTCTTATAAAGCCCAACCATCATTTGCAGGCCAAGCTCTATATCATAGCTCTTTATAAGCTCACTTGCCGCCAAAACATCATGCACAGAATGCCCACGCTCATTTGCCAAAAGCACTTCATCATCAAGCGACTGAGCGCCAAGCTCAATAGCGGTGACATTATAGTGCTTCAGTATAGACAGCACCTCATCATCTATATAATCAGGGCGTGTCGAAAGCCTGATACCGCTGAATTTCCCTTCACCGACGAATTCATTAGCCACCTCTAAAAGTGCGACCATATAATCACGCCTGATAGCCGTAAAGCTGCCGCCAAAGAATGCTATCTCTGTGTTTTCGGGGTGCTTTATCTCATCAAGTGCAGCGGCGCAGATACGCCTTACATCATCGGGCTTGGGCGCTTTGTCCTCGCCCGAAATAGTGCGCTGGTCACAAAATGCGCACAAATGCGGGCAGCCGATATGCGGCACGAATATTGATATATTACTATGCTTCATCGTAGCCCATAAGTGCAAGAGCCTCTTTAGCCGCAGCCTGCTCGGCAGACTTCTTTGAACGGCCTGTGCCCTCGCCTATAACATTATTATTTAAAAGCACCTGAATAGTGAATTTCTTATCATGGTCAGGGCCCGACTCACTCTTAAGGTGATACTCTATCTTCTCCTCGGGGTTATGCTGAATGACCTCCTGCAACAGTGTCTTGTAATCGTGGAATGCATCTGTACCCTTAGGTGTTATATCTTCGGGAATGAAAGAGAGTATATACGGTGCGACTGCCTCCATACCACCGTCAAGATAAATTGCTGCAATAACAGCCTCGAACGCATCAGAAACGATAGAGGGGCGTGTTCTGCCGCCTGTCTGTTCCTCGCCTTTTCCTAGGAAGATATACGAGCCGAGGTCTATCCTCTTTGAAAACTCAAAGAGTGCATTCTCACAGACCAAAGAAGCACGAAGCTTTGTAAGCTCGCCCTCAGGTATATGAGTAAAGTGCTTGAATATATGGTCGGAAACGACTATAGAAAGAACAGAGTCACCAAGGAATTCAAGGCGCTCATTTGAACAGCGTGCCTTTTTATTCTCATTTGCAAATGACGAATGAGAAAGTGCCTCATAGAGAAGCTGCTCGTTCTTAAAAGTATAACCTATTCTGTTCTGAAATTCTTTTAGCGCTGTATTCTCGTCCATTGCTTATGCCTCTTTACTGTTCTTCATTGTAGCAAGCGCTTCGGTAATTGTGTCTATAACGCCTGTTTCGGTAAAGGTCTTTGCCTGCCTTACGGCGTTATAGAAAGCCTTAGCGTCAGAGCTGCCGTGAGCCTTGATGACAGGCTTTGCAGTACCTAAAAGCGGTGCGCCGCCGTATTCTGAATAATCGACCTTTTTACGAAAAGCCTTGACGTTTTTCATAACGAGGAGAGCTGCAAGCTTGCTCTTGGCATTGGCTGTAAGAAGAGTTTTAAGCTCGCCCGCAAAAAACTTTGCCATGCCCTCATACAGCTTAAGCATTATGTTGCCTGTAAAACCGTCTGCAACAACTACATCAGCATCACCGAGCGGAACCTGCCTTGCTTCAATATTGCCCGTAAAGTTAACAGGTGCTGTCTTTAAAAGCTTATATGTTTCAAGCTCTAATTCTCTGCCCTTAGATTCTTCGGCGCCGATATTTGCAAGTGCAACTCTGGGCTTTTTAACACCGAGCACCTTTTCCATATACGCCGAGCCCATAATACCGAACTGAACGAGCATCTCAGGGCGGCACTCAGCATTTGCGCCGCTGTCAAGAAGCATTGTGGGAGCACCTGCTGTGGGAAGAACTGTCGCAAGAGCAGGGCGCTTGATGCCCTTAAGTCTCTTTGCAATAAAGGTAGCACCTACCACAAGAGCACCTGTCGAGCCTGCCGAAACGAAAGCATCGCCCTCGCCGTCTGCGAGCATTTGCAGGCCTACTGCCATTGAGCAGTCTTTCTTGCCCTTGATGACCTCTGTAGGCTCATCGCATATTTCTATAACTACAGGTGTATGTTTTATCTTAAGCGAGGATATATCAATAGAATTATCCTTAGCGCATTTTTTGATCTTCTCTTCATCGCCCACAAGGGTGATATCAACGCCGAAATCGTGCTTTGCATCTACTGCGCCCTTAATGACTTCAAGAGGGGCATTATCGCCGCCGAATGCGTCCATTACTATATTCATTATCTTACCTCCTCATATATTTTCCAGAGCCCTGTCAAGGTCTGCAAGACCCCTTGTGGCAAGGGCGAGGTATTTTTCTTTTTTATCCCTTATTCTTTCGGGGAGTTCGGGCAGTATACCCATATTACAGCCCATAGGCTGGAAGTTTGTCACAGATTCATCTGATATATACTTAGTCAAAGCGCCGAGCATAGATGTTTCGGGAAGTGCTATCTGTTCCTTGCCCATTAATCTTCTTGCAAGTGAAAGCCCTGCGATGATGCCGCTTGAAGCTGACTCGATATAGCCCTCAACGCCTGTGATCTGCCCTGCAAAGTAGATATTCCTATACTCTCTCATACAAAAATGCTCATCTAAAAGCTTGGGAGAATTGATAAATGTATTCCTATGCATTACGCCGTATCTTATAAACTCTGCATTTTCAAGCCCCGGAATAAGCGAGAACACACGCTTCTGCTCACCGAATTTAAGGTTTGTCTGAAAGCCGACGATATTGTAAAGCGTTCCCTGCGCATTTTCAGCACGAAGCTGAACGCAGGCATAAGGCCGCCTGCCCGTCCTCGGGTCGGTAAGACCAACGGGTTTAAGAGGGCCATATCGCATGGTATCCTCGCCCCTTTTTGCAAGCACTTCAATAGGCATACAACCCTCATACACCTTAAAGCCGTCTTTTGAGAAATGCTCTTTATCAAAATCATGTAAAGGCGCACTCTCGGCATTTATCAGCTCGCTATAAAAGCGCAGATACTCGTCTTTATCAAAGGGGCAATTGATATAATCTGCCTCGCCTCTGTCATATCGTGCTGCCATAAAGGCCTTTGTCATGTCAACGCTTTCTTTTGTTACTATCGGCGCTACCGCATCATTGAAATAGAGGTAATCACCCACAAGGCCGCCTATCTTCTGCGCAAGTGCATCACTTGTTAAAGGGCCTGTGGCAATAATAACATCACCATCGGGGATATCTGTGACTTCACCCTCAATGACTGTAATATTATCTCGTGAGCGTATGCGCTCGGTCACAAGGTCCGAAAACTTCTCCCTGTCAACCGCCAGCGCACCGCCTGCTGAAACAGCAGTCTTAGCAGCACACTCCATTGTAAGCGATCCGAGCCGCCGCATTTCTTCCTTAAGCATACCCGCCGCAGACTCTATACGACTGGCCTTAAGGGAATTAGAGCATATAAGCTCTGCAAAGCCGTGATATTTATGTGCGGGAGAATACTTCTGCGGCTTCATCTCATAAAGCTCTGTATCAATCCCCGCATTTGCAAGCTGCCACGCAGCCTCAACTCCCGCAAGGCCTGCGCCTATGACCTTAGCCTTCATCGCTTAAATCCTTTTCATAGCCGCAGCCGACTTTATGGCATACGAGTTTGCCATTCTTGCCGCCCTTCTGGAACAACGAGCTGCCGCAGGTCGGGCACTTCTTATCAGAGGGTATATCCCAAGTCATAAAGCCGCAGGTGGGGTTATCTTCACAGCCATAATACTTCTTGCCCTTCTTTGATTTTTTTAGCAGTACTTTCTTGCCGCAGTAGGGGCAGTCAGCTCCTGTCTCTGTGACTATACGCTTTGTGTTGGTACACTCAGGGAAACCCGAGCAGGCAAGGAACTTACCGAAGCGCCCTATCTTAATTACCATAGGCTTGCCGCATATCTCGCAGACCTGGTCTGTCTCTTCATCGGGAACTTTAACACGCTTGCCGTCCATAGCCTCCTCAGCCACAGAAAGCTCGCTGTCAAAATCCTTATAGAATTCATCAAGGGTCTTGACCCAGCCCTTTTTGCCGTTTTCTATCTTATCGAGGTTAGTTTCCATATTAGCTGTAAAGCCCACGTCTACAAGCTTTCCGAAATGGTCGCTCATAAGTGAGTTTACAGTTTCGCCAAGCGCAGTAGGCTTAAGCTGCTTGCCGTCACGCTCAATATAGCTTCTTGAAATAATCGTGGTTATTGTCGAAACATATGTGGACGGTCTGCCTATACCAGTTTCTTCAAACGCCTTAACAAGCGAAGCCTCGGTATAGCGTGCAGGGGGCTGTGTGAAGTGCTGATTGCCCTTAAGTTCCTTAAGTTTCAGCTTTTCGCCTTTTTCAAGAGGTGGAAGAACGTTTTTCTTCTCCTCGTCGTTATCCTTGGTTTCTTCATAGAGCACCGTAAAGCCGTCAAACTTTACAGAATAGCCCGTAGTCTTGAACATACAGCCGTTTGCAAGAATATCTACCGATACGGTATCCATAATGCAATTTGACATCTGGCTTGCAATAAAGCGCTCCCATATAAGCTTATAAAGCTTATACTGGTCGTTAGTAACGCCGCTTTCCTTGACCATATCAGGTGTAAGCTCGGGGTGAGTGGGACGGATAGCTTCATGAGCATCCTGTGCGTTACCCTTTGATTTATACTTCTTGGGTGTATCGGGAATATACTTATCGCCGTATTTATCTCTGATGAAATTATAAGCTGCAGCTCTCGCCTCATCAGATATACGCAGCGAGTCCGTTCTCATATAGGTTATAAGACCTGTAGCACCCATATCCTTGATATCAAGACCTTCATAGAGTTCCTGTGCGGCCTTCATTGTACGCCTGCCCTGGAAGCCAAGTCTTCTTGATGCTTCCTGCTGAAGAGTAGAAGTAGTAAAAGGCGCTGCGGGAGATTTCTTATGAACGCTCTTCTTTATCTTATCAACAACATACTCAGCCCCGTCAAGCCTATCAAGTATGGCATCGGTCTGCGCCTTATCAGCAAGCTCGACCTTTTCGCCGTCAACTGTAGAAAGCTTTGCCCCAAAGGTCTTTTTTGAGCCCTTTGTATGGAACTTAGCATCTATAGACCAATACTCGGTTGACTGGAATGCACGTATCTCTTCTTCTCTATCGCATATCATCTTAACAGCAACAGACTGCACTCTGCCCGCTGAAAGGCCTCTTCTTATCTTTCTCCAAAGAAAAGGTGAAAGCTTATAGCCCACAATACGGTCAAGAATTCTTCTTGCCTGCTGTGCATTTACAAGGTTAAGGTCGATAGTTCTGGGGTTGGCCATACCCGCCTTGATACCGCTTGCGGTTATCTCATTAAAGGCGACACGGTTCTTATCATTAAGATCAAGCCCGAGAAGCTGTGCAAGGTGCCAGGATATCGCCTCGCCCTCACGGTCAGGGTCCCCTGCGAGGTATACATGATCGGCAGCCTTTGCCTTTTTCTTTATTTCCTTGATAAGTGTTTCCTTATCCTTGATATTTATATACTTGGGTTCAAAGCCGTTTTCGATATCGACACCGAGCTTTGATTTCGGCAGGTCACGAAGATGCCCCATAGAGGCCACGACTTCATAATTACTGCCAAGGTATCTTTTAACTGTTTGAGCCTTGTGAGGAGACTCAACTATAACAAGATCAGACAATATCTATTCTCTCCAATCAATATATTTGTTTTTGTACATTATAGCAAATAATAATTCTTGCTGACATCCTGTGAAAGTATATCATCAAGTTCAAGCTCTGTTATTTCATTTACAAGCTCCTGCGCAGGAAGCTTAAGCTTTAGCGAAAGCTCATCTATGCTTAGCGGCTTATTATCAAGTGCATAGACTATCTGCCGCTGAGTCTCTGAAATATCCTCCAGCATCTGAGGGGTGAGCAGCTTATGCTCATAGCGCTTGTTTTTCTCTACACGCTTTGGCTTTTTCTTCGGGTTTTTCTTCTCAGGCGGAAGAGTGGGGTTATACAAATAATTCTCACTTGAATCAAGTATACTCAGATCAACTGCAAGCCCATTCTCCTTGCTTTGGTTATATACGATATCAGCCGAGCTAAACACAGGAGTAAACCCCTTTCTCAGCAGATCTCTTTGCCCGAAATATCTTGCATCGAAAAGATCTCCAGGCGGAATGACATATATACGCTTTCCCAATGTCGTAGCATAAGAGATATTATCAAGCCCTTTGCCGCACTCCCCCTCCTGACATATAACAAGTGCATCAGCAACGCAGGTCATAAGTCTGTTGCGAAGAGAGTAAGTACGTGGCGTATACAGCTTAAGCCCGGGAGCAAACTCCGATATTACCGCACCGCCCTTTGATATCTCCCTGTATCTGTCAAGGTTTGGGTTCTTATCGAGCGGCTCGGCAAGGAATACAGCATTATCAGCCATATTCTCACGTGCAAGGTCATTAGTCAGCCTGTCAACACCCTCGGCAAACCCGGAAACAAAAGTAAACCCCAGCTTTGCAAGAGGTGAAATGAAATTCGGCAGTATTTTCTTGGTATACTCCGACGGGGAACGTGAGCCGACAAATTGAAGCTTGGTTTTTTCATCGTTTAAAAAGTCAAGGCTACCGAATGAATATAAAACTGCAGGCGGATTAGCAAGCGCCCTTAGTCTTTCGGGATAGCCCTCACTTTCATAACAATAAACTTTGATGCCAAGTTCTTTGCAGGTATCAAGTATCTTGTCTACCGTCTCGGGAGGAAGATTTCTTGCAGCGAACATCTCCTGCTCGGTGGCTGTTTTTTCTTCGTGATAATACAATTCGTAAAAGAAGTTTTCTGCACTTAGATGATGCCTATACATTTTTAGCATTCTCTTGCTGCCGTAGCCAAAGACCAATGACAGCTTTATCCAGCTAAGATAATCACCATCGCCCAAACGCATTCAAACACCCTCCTTTGACATCTCCCACATAATGATAGCTGCCGCAACAGAAGCATTGAGCGAATCAAGCCTGCCGTGCATATCTATAGTGACTCTATCATCACATAGTGCCGTATGCTCATCACTTAGCCCTCTGCCCTCGTTGCCGATAAATACAGCACACTTTCTGCCAAAATGATAGGAACTGAGCAGACTTCCGTTTCGCACAACTGCCGCAATACAGCTTATACCCGAATCCTTTAATACCGAGACAGTTCTTTCAAACGAATTCTCGATATATATATTGATTCGGCTAATGCTGCCCATAGTGCTCCTTATCACCTTTGGGTTATAAAGCTCGACACAATTATTTGTAAGGATAACACCGTCAGCACCCACAGCATCTGCTGTACGCAGGACAGTCCCGAGATTACCCGGGTCTTGTAAATTATCAAGCACAACATACCTATTACCGTCAAGAGTATCAGGCACCGGCTTATGAACAACTCTCGCAATAACAAAAGCGCCCTGTGTATTCCCTTCGAGAGATACCTTAGCTGCAATCTCTTTGGTTATAACAAAGACCTTTTTATCATCAAGGCTGTCATAAACGCCTGTGTCAAGCCTGTTCTCAAAGCCTGCCTTTGCTTCCTCAGAATAGAAAAACGCCTCTATCTCAAGCAGGCCGTCAAGGCTCTCTCTGACCGCATCGACACATCCACGCACGCCTTCAATGACAAACACGCCCTCGGCAGTACGCTGCTTTTTACTTGACAAAAGTGCTGCAAGTCTTTTGATTCTCGGGTTATCCTTACTGCTTATAAACAAGATATTCACATCCTAATATAACACAAAACACGCAGGTCTGTTTCAAACTTGCGTGTTGATGTGTTTAGATCAAAGTGCAGCCTTAGCCTTTTCAACGATAGCTGTAAAGCCTGCGGGGTCGCTTATAGCGATCTCGGAAAGCATCTTTCTGTTAAGCGTGATGCCTGCCTTCTTAAGACCATTCATAAATGTAGAATAGTTTACACCGTTGATTTTGCAAGCAGCAGATATTCTTGTTATCCAAAGCTTTCTGAAGTCTCTCTTCTTCTGCTTTCTGCCGATATATGCATACTGTCCTGACTTCATAACGGCCTGCTTAGCCATCTTGAAGTGCTTGCTCTTAGAACCGAAATAGCCCTTTGCAAGCTTAAGAGTTTTATTTCTTCTCTTACGAGTCATCATTGCTCCCTTAATACGAGCCATAGTAATTCACCTTTCCTTATCTTTTTAGTTAGTTTTGGTCGTTTCCCTATACCTCGATATTATTTGTAAGGGATGAGTAACTTTACATTTGCTATGTTGGAAGAATCAGCATAAGCAGCGCCTCTTAATATTCTCTTGCGCTTGTGATCCTTCTGGGTAAGTCTGTGTCTCTTGTTGGTGTGCTGGAACTTAACCTTTCCTGTGCCTGTAACCTTAAAACGCTTTTTTGCACCGGAATGTGTCTTGATCTTGGGCATATTTATTTCCTCCTTAATTGTTTTTACCCGGTTTTGGAACGACGAACATTACAAGGCTGCGTCCTTCCATTTTTGTAGGCTTGTCAACAGCTCCGTACTCGGATATCTCTGCCTTGAATTTTTCCAAAAGTTCTTCACCGAACTGAGGGTGAGCAACTGTTCTTTTCTTAAAGCGGACTGAGACCTTAAGCTTATCGCCGCCCTTCAAGAACTTAACAGCTTGATTTACCTTTGTTTCAAAATCGTGAGTGTCGATAGTCGAGGACATTCTGACTTCCTTGATATCAATAACCTTCTGATTTTTCTTTGCTTCCTTTTCACGCTTGCCCTGCTCAAAAATGAACTTGCCGTAATCCATGATCCTGCACACAGGCGGTGTTGCCGTAGGTGCTATCTTGACTAAGTCGAGATCCTTTTCATAAGCGAGCTCAAGCGCTTCCTTGGCTGATATTATACCGAGCTGACCTCCGTCAACGTCGATAACACGAAGTTCCTTATCTGTTATCTCTTCGTTGATCTGATGTTCTTTCTTTGCTATTTTCAAACACCTCCAAATAAAACTAAAACGGGCACAGACTCAAAGACCCGTACCCGTAATATGCAGTATATATGTGATATATGCAATTTCGTTTGAAACCTTGTCGCATAACGCTCGAGGTGAGAACGGATCAATGTTCTGCTTTTGTTTACCGATATATTATATCACATACTTTTTCATTTGTCAATACCTTTTTCGATATTTTTTTCAAAAAATCATTTCTCTGCCCTTTCCGAGCCAGAATGAGTAGATATAACAGCTTTTTACAGGCTTATCAAGTATCAGATCAAATGCCGCTTTATATATTCTAAGCTGTGTTTTATACTTATCCATAGCCTGTTCATTCTCAAAGCGGTCAGTCTTATAGTCAACTATCACATACCCGTCAGCTTCTTCAAAGATGCAGTCGGCTATACCCTGAACGCAGGCATCTGTGCCCTCATACTCCTCAAAGTCCTCACCAAGTTCAAGCTCATCTATGGTAGTAAGGAAGCTTTTCTCACGCATTATTGTCGGTGAGGCAGCCATTCTTTTATAAAATGTTGATGCAAAGAACATCTCCAAAGCGTTGATATAAACGCCCTGCGCTTCCTTTTTCGAGAACATTCCGAGAGCAGTCAGCCTTTCAAGTTCATCTTTAACGCTCATCTGTGCTTTTGTGTAATCTGCAAGCTCCATAAACAGATGAGTATATGTTCCCCTCTCGGCATGGGTCAGTCTGCCTATCTCATCATCAAGCCGAGGCAGTCTTGGATAAAACTCGGGGTCATGCGAGCCGTAGAGTTTTTCCTGCTCCGCTCTTACTATTTCGGTAACCGAAAGCTTTGATATAACGCCGAGCTGCTCGGAATCCTTCTGAGCGTCAAAGCCCTTAATCAACTGTTCGACTAAAGCGGTATTTGCAGGCCTTGGTATATAATCGGGAATAGAATTGTCTCTTACTTCGATATCTGCCGGGCGGACATCAAGCACCGAGCAGTAATACACGGGCTTTATATTAAACTCATTTTCAAGATTCTGCTCTATAAAATGTATAAACGGAGCAAAGCCCTCATGGGTTGCCAGAGCCGTAACTATCCACTCGGCATAGCTGCCGCAGCTTGATACAAGCCCAGCATCAACACCGCCGAGAGTTTCAACAGCCGTAAGCAGCTTGCCAAACGTTTTAAAGTCGTTTTTCTTTGCGCCAACCTTAACTGGCAGTATAACACAAAGGCGTTCCTGTGCTCTTGTCATAGCAACATAAAGAAGCCGCATTTCCTCGCTCAGTTCCTTTTTGCAGAGCATAAGCGACATAGCATCATAGGAAAGATTAGAGCCGTTAGAAAGATCATACACATTATGGTAACGAAGAGCCGCACCTATATCCCTGTCAATAAGAAAAGCAGGCAGATCGCCTTTGCCCTTGAATTTATACTCCATATCACAAAGTATAATAAACGGGTATTCAAGCCCCTTTGAGCCGTGCATTGTCTGAATGATAACGCCCTCGCCCGCAGTATTGGGCGCCGCCTGCTTGAAATCCTTGCCCGCTTCGGCTATCTTCTCATAATAGCGCAGAAATCCTGTAAGACCACCGCTGCTACCCGAGCTGTCATAAGCCGCCGCATACTCTATCAGCATACGAAGATTAGCACGCATCTGAGACGAATTCTCAAAAACAGCCGCCGAGGAATACAAATCGGTCATTTCATATATCTTGCCAATGAGCGCTTCAAGCGGCATACTTGCAGCATAGTATCTAAGGCTCTTGATAAGAGCTATTGCCTTTTTGCATTTCTCTTCAAGATCGGGATCATCTACTTTTATCTTGCCTGCTTCATGTTCGTTATCCTCGCTGTCGTCTTTTGATATGGCATTTATCGTCTGATACAGCTTCTTACGAACTCCGCTTTCGCTATCATCGCATAACAGTCTGATAGTTGTTACCTCATCAGCAGTAAAGCCCATTACCTGAGACAGCATTACCGACAGCATCGCTACATCATTAAAGGGCGAATCTATAACACGCATAAGATTGATAATAACGAATATCTCACGTGCTCTCATATAACCCTCGGCCGTTTCATAGTAAGAGTCAAGGCCAACTGTTTTTAAAGCACTTGCTATCTTTGACTGCACTTTATTAGTTCTTACAAGTATACAAAAATCAGACGGGCGGCAGGGGCGCAGCTTTTTCTCTTCGTGATCGTATACAGTAGTTCCCTTGTCTATCATATCACGAATATAATTAGCCGCCGCTATATGTTCGGGAACAAGTTCACCGTATGATGAGCCGCCATCATTATCATCATCGCCGCTTTCATCACTTTCATCATTGACGTTTCCGTAGGAGAAATAAAGAATATCAGTAGGTATATCAGCAGCGGGGTATTTTGCGCCAAGATAGAGCATTTCATCACTATCATAGGCAACATCGCCAACCTCATCAGACATTATTGCGCCAAAAACATCATTTACAAAGTCTATGACATTTATCCTGCTGCGGAAATTCGTCCTGAGTCTTATCTGCTCAAGCTTTGCGCTGTTTTCATCTACATTGGAAGCTGCAATTGCATTTAAAAACAGCTTTGGGTTAGCCTGCCTGAAGCCGTATATCGCCTGTTTGACATCGCCTACGATAAAAACATTTGTGCCCATTATATCAAGATCGTCAGTATCGGATAACGCCTTGAAAATCAGTTCCTGAAGATCGTTAACGTCCTGGAATTCATCAATAAGTATCATCTTATAAAGCTTTGATGATACTATATCATCACATAAAGCCGTACGCTTGTAGCCCGATTCGGTCTTCTCAACGAGCAGTCTTACAGTCATATCCTCAACATCAGCGAAAGAAACGGCGTTTTGTTCAAGCTTTTTCTCCCATAGCAATTCTCTTGTTCTTAGAGTTAAGCTGCAAATTCCCGCATAAAGCTCGCCCGCAAATGAAACACGCTTTTTCTCAACCGCCATATCAATATTGAGCATACCGCCGAGCCTGTCGATAAGCATTTTATAAGCATCTCTCTCGGTCTTGAAATGCTCATACGCCTTGTGATATATCTGGCTTTCATTCGTATCAAAAGTCTTGTCTATCGACTTGCCTGTATTGTTGTATAATCTAGCCCATGTATGACCGTCAAACAGCTTATGCAAAAGCGCCATATCTTTGCTTTCTATCACATCAATAAAGCGTGTCATAAAGTCTATATCATCATTAAGGTTATCACAAAGCTTCGGGATAAAGCTAAAGGTCTTAAGCAGAGCATTGTTTGAAACGATATCAGCCCTTACTCTTGACAGCTGACTTTTGGCATATTCAAAAAGCATATCTGTATAATGCTTTATGCCTTTATCTGTAGTAAACATCTCTTTCTGCGCCTGCGCAAAGCTTTCGGGGAATGGCACCGAACCTAACACATAGCACATCTTCTTTATGTGGTTGATAAGCTGTTCATCGGTTTCCTGACATAATGAATCGTTTAACTGCTTCATCATTTCAGGCTCATTATTATATGCCTCTTCAAGAGCTTCCTCTATCGACTTATCAAGTAATATCCCCTCATCATCAGGCTCGATTATCTTTACATCATCACGAATATCAAGCTGATTGAAATTCTCCTTAACAAAATCAAGACAAAAAGCATTTATCGTCTTTATCTTCGCAGACGCAAGCATCGACTGCTGGCTTTGAAGCCATTGGTCGTCAGGGTTGTTTGCTATCCTCTTTTCAAACTCTGCCGAAAGCTTACGCTTCATATTTGATGCGGCATCTGTTGTAAAGGTTACTGCAAGCAGTCGGTCAGGGGTGATGTTATTTGCAGGGTCAGCAAGTATGTTTATTACCCTTTCCACAAGAACGGTGGTTTTGCCGCTGCCCGCAGCAGCAGGCACCGTGATGCCTTTGCCCCTTGCATCTATCGCAAGCCTTTGTTCATCAGTCCATTCTGTAGGCATCAGTCTGCCCCCTTTCTTATCTTTTCTATATGCGCAAGCATTGCCTTTTTGTCGATTTCCTTATCCACAAGGCGGTGATTCTTCGCAAAGGCATTACGGCATACGCCCTTATAGTCGCACCAACTGCAAGGCGTTCCCCTGTCTTTGTTAGGGTTCTTAACAGTATAAAGCGGGTCTGCTTCGATACGCCCGTCACAAAGCTTATCAGCAGCTTCAATGAGCTTCTCTTTCGCAAACTCCTCAAATGCCTCTATCTCCTCTTTAGTAAGCATCAGCGATGAGCCGTATTTCTCAGGCTTTTTTGTATTTTTATCAACCGAGAATTTAAGGAATCTGTTCTTGGCTGTATCCATAGCCTTTTGATTTATCTCATTGTCAACTATAAGCCCAAAGCGTCTGAATTTTTTATCTCTGTATTCACCGAGAGTTTTTTCAAGGTCACCATTTAATCCCTTATTATATACCTTGTCAGATTCAGAATCAGCATCAATATGCACCGCAGGCATATAAAGCACTCCCGCAGGCGAAACCTCACCGTCTTTAGTAAATTCATTTTCCGAGCTTGTAAGCGCAAGCAGATATATAAGCATCTGAAGATTTAATCCGTTATACAGTTCTTCAAGCTTAAGGTCTTTATTACCCGTCTTATAATCGATTATTCTGATATATTTACAAGTGTTGCCCTCTTCATCGGTGTGCTCGTAAATATCCACCCTGTCGATACTGCCGTATACATTGATAGTATATTTTCCCGGAGAGGTTATAGATAAGATGCTCCCGCCCTCGTTTTTGCTGAGACTGTACTCAAAGCCTACGGGCTTGAAAAGAGTATTGATAAGCTCATCACGAAGATTTTTCACAACGTAGAAAGCCGATTCCTCCCAGCGCTTGGAAATAAAATCAAAACGCTTTGTCTTACCAAAATCTCCGCCAAGTTCTAAGGCAACATATTGCTTGAAATAATCGTGTATCTTCTCCTTAAGCTTGTCATCTGATAAGCTCTTAAAATCCTCATCATAGACAACACTTCCGTCAGGAAGGGTTTTTGACAGTATGCCTTCAAGGCAGCTATGCACAAAGCTCCCCCTGTTTCTCGGGTCTATCTTATTGACAGTCGGCGGTGATATTTTAAGGCCGTATTTGCAAAAATACATAAACGGACACTTATAGTAAGTCTCAAGTCTTGTAGCCGACAGATTGATGTTGTCACGGTTAAACAGCTGCTGTGCGTGATTTCTGTCAAGCGAGAACGGCTTTCTGTTTGCCGCATCAAACAGCGTCTCTATGCGGGCTGCATATTCGGGGTCAGATGACAGCGCCTCTTTAAGAGAAGATGTGATATCACTTTTATCATGGCAGCGTTCAAGATATTTGGTATAGGCACTTTTTGCGGTAGGGCAATAGAAATCTATCGGCATTTCATTAGCCCTTATCTCGGTCTTGCCGCCAAGCATAGAATCAACAGAGCTGAGTATTGATGAACGTCTCAGGCGGCTGCCCTTTGAATCAGTCTCATGCCACAGCAGATAAAGGCGCTCTCTTGAAGCGGTAAGAGCGTTATAGCAAACAAGCCTTTCGTGAGCGATTCGTGCCTTGATACCTCTCGGAAGCTCAACGCCTTCAAGCGCAAGGCGCTGTTTCTCTCTGTCAGAAAAAAGGCTGTCGCTCTTGACATCTGACGGGAACACTCCGTCATTACAATTCATCACAAACACCACACGCTTTGAAGTGAGCCTTGAATGTGATGAATCTGCCACAATAACACAGCTTAGCCTTTGCGGCGGGGCGGAAACGGTGATGTTTGAAAACATCGTTCTTATAAGCTCATAGTACTGCCTGAGAGAAAGAACTTCATCGGGTATATTGCGAAAAACTGCACTTATGCAGGATACAGCAAGCTCCCAAAGCTGGCGGAACTGTCTTGCGGCTATCTTCATATCATCATCGCCGTTCATAGAAGCGGCTATCATTGAGTATGATTTCTGTGAAAGCTCAACCTCATCAAGCAGCTTATACAAAGCCTCACTTATCTGCCCAGCTGTTGCTTCTTCACAGGCAGCCTTAAAGCGCTCGAACGGCTCGATTATCTTTTTTCTGATACCGTTTATCAGTTCAAGGTATTTGCTGTCATCGGGTATGTGCTTATCCTTAGCTGTAAAGTCGGAAAGCCACATATCGCCGTCTACGTTCCATTCGGTGCAGTATTCTTCAAGCATAGAAGCTTCATACTCATAGCAGTTTGAAAGGCGTGATTTGATAACTCGCATTATATTCTCGGTGCTGTATTTCTTGCCGAGCACGCACTTTATCAGACCCTCGAAATACATAACGAATGAATACTGCGTTATCAGTTCGGGGCAGTCAAAGAATACGGGTATCTCATATCTTTCAAATACGCTTGAAAGTGCGGCTTTGTTTTCGGCAGGGTCTCTTATCAAAACAGCACAGTCATCAAATTCAAGTTCTTGCTCACGTGTCAGACGAATTATCTCGGAGCAGACATATTCAGCCTCTTCATAAATATCGCTGCTCTTGATTATCCTGACATTTTTGCTCTTATCAAGCACCTTTTGTGACGAAAGGAAGATACGCTCGTTAATCACACTGATCTCAGGAGTTATTTCAGGATAGCTTGAAGCCTGTGAGTATGTAACATTTATTGAAAGCTCTTTTGCGATTTCTTTTAGCTGTGAAAGCGTTTTTATAGGCTCTGCGAAAGGTGTAAGCGGAGAATTTGCATTAGCGCCGCTGCCTATCATAAGACCTACCGTAACGCTATCGGACTGTGAAAGCATTACACGGATAAGACGAAGCTCATCATATGAAAAGCTGTGGAATGAATCAATAAAAATATCAGTATTCGCAAAATGACCGCTTTTCATAGATATATCGACCGCACGCAAGACGCCGTCGGAATTATCACTAAACCCTCTGCTTTCAAGCTCCTGCATATAGTAACTGTAAAGCTTTGATATATCTGTAAGCTTTTTTGAAAGCATTGACCCAGTATCCTTAGCGGCCGCTGCTGAAAGCATTTCGGGTGAAACACCCGATGAACGCAGTTCACCTACAAGGGCTATCATCTTGCCGATAAACGAGCCCTTATCATAAGCTTTTTTATAGTATAGAGCACCGCACTCATGACGAAGGCGCTTGATCGCAAGAAACATTAGGATAACCGCAAGGTTCTCATCAGCATTCTCGCCAGCAAAGCCACCATGCTTACGGCCTATAAGCTCACATATACGGTTAAATCCTCCCGTTGTCAGCTTGTTGAAATCCTTAGCGCCGAGATGTTTATAGAGCATTTTGTCATATTCAAACGAAAACTGGTCGGGAACTATCACAAGACAATTGCGCCCTTTTGACAGTGAATCCTTTATCTTTTGAGCCATAGCCGCAGTTTTATCGCTGCAAGCATCAGCACATAAAAGGTCAAGCATCGGTCATCTCTCCTTATACTTATTCTATATTTCTATTTTAACATATATTATACCATTACGTCAATATACAAAAACAATGCTGTACGAAATTACGTACAGCATTTTACACAATTATTCAAATAGCTCTTTGATGATCTCATACAATTTAAAGCTGTATTCGATATTTCTGTCATCTTCACTCGATCCATCGGTATTCTCCGCACACGAAGAAACAGTCAGAAACGAGCATATACAGCCGTTAGTGATCTTCACACCCCTCAAAGCAGCCCCTGAAAAATCAAAGGTGCAAAAGGCAAGTGCTATAGCTATGGATATAATCATCTTATTCATATGTGTCAACTCCTTTTTATGATAAGAGTATTGACACATCAAAAGCATTTATTCACCGCTGTCATCACTATGAGTTATGACCTGTACCCCACGCTCATCATATAATACTTCTTCAAGGGTAGTTGACATCATATATGCGCTGAAAGCTATGAGCATTGCTATAATACTGATGATAACAAGCAGCCCGAGCCTGTATTTCATTCTTTTCTGTTTAGGCATTTTTCTCACTCCAAAGATTTTTACAAATTTATTATATCATATTTTGACGGCAAGTTCAAGTGGGGGCTGTCATTTTCAGAATAATTATTGTAAATAAAACAGTATTTTAGGTTAAAAAAGCCTTAAAATTGTAGGCTTTGCTATTGAAATGCCAATAAAAATATAGTATAATAGTATTAAGGCATACCGCACAAGGTCGTGCGGCTGTGGAGTCTGTTTTGGCAGACTCTTACGGGTTATGCCTTTTTTTATTTGAAAGGTGAGGTAATTATGTGCGGTTTTGTAGGCTTTACAAATTACATTGGCGATAACGGTGACACCCTTGAAAAAATGATGAACAGGATCAGACATCGAGGCCCTGATTCTGACGGAAAATACATTGATGAAAACGTAGCTATGGGCTTTCGCAGACTTTCTATCATAGACCTGTCTGACAACGGCAGTCAGCCGCTTTTCAATGAAGACAGAAGCCTTGTGCTGACTTTTAACGGCGAGATCTATAACTACCAGGATTTAAGAAAAGAGCTTTTGGCGGCAGGCCACAGCTTTTACACAAATACAGACTCCGAGGTACTTATTCACGGCTATGAGGAGTGGGGCGAGGAGCTTTTGCAAAAGCTCAGGGGAATGTTTGCTTTCGTAATATATGACAAGACAAAAGGCAAGCTCTTCGGCGCAAGAGATTTCTTTGGCATAAAGCCACTCTACTATGCAAAAATGGGCAATACCTTTATGTGGGGCAGCGAGATAAAGGCGTTCCTCGACCACCCCGATTTCAAAAAGGAAGTCAATGAGGACGTACTCGAAACATATTTGACATTCCAGTATTCCCCTACTGAGGACACATTCTTCAAGGGCGTAAAGAAGCTGCCTGCAGCTCATTGCTTCACCTATGAGAACGGCATTCTCGATGTCAGAAGATACTGGGAGATCAAGTTTGAAGCAGACGAAAAGCCCACTCTTGAAGAATGGGTGAACAGGATTTCCGACACATTCAATGATTCGGTTAGAGCTCATAAGATAGCAGATGTTGAGGTAGGCTCATTCCTTTCAAGCGGTGTCGATTCAAGCTATGTTGCAGCGGCAGCTAATGTTGACAAGACCTTTACCGTAGGCTTTGGCGAGGACGAGAAATACAACGAGATTGGCTATGCCAAAGAATTCTCAAAATACATCAGCAAAGAAAACACCTCCGAGGTCATTGACCCGAACGAATACTGGGGCAATCTTCCCAAGATACAGTATCACATGGACGAGCCTCTTGCCGACCCTGCTGCAATAGCGCTGTTCTTTGTGTGCAGGCTCGCATCAAAGAGCGTCAAGGTCTGCCTTTCGGGCGAGGGCGCTGACGAGATATTCGGCGGCTACACGATTTATAAAGAGCCGACAGACGTAGCAATTTACAACCACGTTCCGAGACCTATCAGACGTGGTATTGGCGCTGTATGCGAAAAGCTTCCTCAGAAGAGAGGCCTGAACTTCCTTGTAAGGCGTTCAAGAAACCTTGACGAGCGTTTTATCGGCAACGCCTATATGTTCTCCGAAAAGGAAAGAAAGCAGCTTCTTAAAGTCAAGACCAACGCCCCCGATGCCATGGCGATAACCAAGCCGTTCTACGACAAGGTAAGGGACAAGGATGCACCCACACAGATGCAGTATCTCGACCTGCATTTATGGATGACAGGCGATATTCTACTAAAGGCCGACAAGATGAGCATGGCTCACTCGCTGGAGGTCAGAGTGCCGTTCCTTGACCGCAAGGTAATGGACATGGCAGAGGGCATACCCGTGCGCTACAGGGTAAACAACGAAAACACAAAGTACGCAATGCGTATCGCCGCCCTTAAAGACTGCCCGCCGCAGACAGCAAACAAGCCCAAGCTTGGCTTCCCCGTGCCTATAAGAGTATGGCTCAAAGAGGATAAATACTACAACATCGTTAGAGAAAAGTTTGAGAGCGACATCTCAAAGCACTATTTTGACACGGATATGCTCATCAAGCTACTCGACGAGCACAGAGAGGGCAAGTTTGACAATTCGAGAAAGATATGGACTGTGTTCTCATTCCTTATCTGGTATGATGTTTATTTTAATGACAAGTGGGATTTATAACAAAAAAACTCCTCACCATTTTCGGTGAGGAGTGATTTTTTATCTTCCTTTTATCTTATCCCAATAAGCCTTTGAAGCCTGTTCGTTCTTGTTCTCACCATAGGTGTAATAGGTCTTATCCTTAAGGCTGTCGGGCAGATACTGCTGCTCGACCCAATGATTAGGGTAATTATGCGGATAAAGGTAATGCTGTCCCTTGACCGCCGCACCCTCGCCGTCAAAATGCTTATTCTGCAAATGGCGTGGGAAATCACCCGTGATGCCTTTTCTAATATCGGAAAGCGCTGCATCTACAGCAAGGTAGGCGCTGTTTGATTTGGGCGCTGTTGCAAGGAGTATCACCGCATCAGCAAGAGGAATACGTGCTTCGGGAATACCAAGCTGCAAAGCGCTGTCAACACAGGCCTTGGCTATTGTAATAGCCTGCGGATAAGCAAGGCCTATATCCTCACTCGCAATAACCAGCAAGCGGCGGCAGAGTGATATGATATCACCCGCCTCTAAAAGCTTTGCCGCATAGAATATCGCCGCATCAGGGTCAGAGCCTCTTATTGACTTCTGCAAAGCAGACAGCTCGTCATAATGCTCATCGCCTGCCCTGTCGTAACGCATATTGCTTCGCTGTGTAAGGGTCTTGACTATATCCATACGAACAGTAAGGGTTTCGCCGTCATTATCGGCAGAAAGTGCGCACAGCTCAACTGTATTGATACTCTTTCTAACATCACCGCCGCAGCCTCTTGCTATGTGCTCGACAACACCCGGTTCAAGCCGCAGCTTCATGCCTATATCATCAGCCGCAAGCTGAAATGCACGCTTGATAGCAGGAATTATATCCTCAGGCGTTATCGGCTTGAACTCAAAGACCGTAGAACGGCTAATTATAGCGTTATAAACGTAAAAGTAAGGATTCTCGGTGGTAGAACTGATGAGAGTTATCTTTCCGTTTTCGATGTATTCAAGGAGTGACTGCTGCTGTTTTTTGTTAAGATACTGAATCTCGTCAAGGTAGAGCAGTATGCCGTTATAGCCCATGAGCGTGTCAGTCTGCGAGATAATATCCTTGATATCATTAACAGAAGCCGAAGTGCCGTTGAGCTTGCAAAGCTGCATATTAGCATTCTCTGCGATTATTCGGGCAACAGTTGTCTTGCCCACACCCGACGAGCCATAGAATATCATATTCGGGATATGACCGCTTTCGATTATTCGGCGAAGCGGCCTGCCCTCGCCTAAAAGTTCACGCTGGCCTACGACCTCGTCAAGAGATGTGGGGCGTATCCTGTCTGCAAGAGGGGCGGGCATCAGACACCCTCCTCCCCTATCTTGTTGATATCAAACGGTGTCTTCTGATATACGCAGTAATTGAGCCAGTTAGCATACATGAGGTTTGCCGAGCACGACCAGTTGAAAACAGGCCTGTTCTCAGTATCATTATCGGGAAAATAATTATAAGGCAGATCTATCTTCAAGCCTTTTTTCTTATCTCTGAAATATTCCTTGGCAAGGGTGCGCCTGTCATACTCCCAATGGCCGAAGAGGTAGAAATTACGCTCTGCCTTATCGGAAACGACGTGAACACCCGCCTCATTCGATTCAGCAACTACAATAAGATCATCTATCTTCTCGATATCCTCACGCCTAACCTCGGTATGCCTTGAATGAGGACAATGGAACACATCACCGAAGCCCTTTAAAAGCAGGCTCTGCGGATAGTCGATGTGGTGTTTGAAATTGCCGAACATCTTGGCTTCAAGAGTATACTTAGGGATACCGTAGCGGTAATAAAGCGCTGCCTGTGCACCCCAGCATATGTTGATAGTTGAATAAACATTAGTCTTAGCCCACTCAAAGACCTCACAAAGCTCGTCCCAGTAATCAACGTCCTCAAATTCGAGAAGCTCAACAGGGGCACCTGTGATAATCAGGCCGTCGTACTTGTTATCCTTGACCTCATCAAAGGACTTATAGAATGCAAGCATATGCTCCTGCGGGGTATTCTTTGAAACGTGATTCATCTGCACAAGGTCTATATCAACGTGCAGAGGGGTGTTACTCAAAAGCCTGAGAAGCTGTGTCTCGGTGGTTATCTTATCAGGCATGAGGTTAACAATAGCTATCCTCAGCGCCCTTATATCCTGGTGGTCTGCACGGTCATTGGGGATAACGAATATATTTTCCTTTTCAAGCGCCGCAAATGCGGGCAGATCGTTTGGTATCTTAATAGGCATTTATATCAGTCCTTGTAATTATAATGTATTATCTTATTATATCATATTTTTCGGCATTCTGCAAGGGGGGGGGTAATCAAGTGTTTGAAAAACATCATTTAATCAGGTGTTCATAAACAAAAATCATAGAATACCAATATACAAAAACACCTGCAATGATAAGAAACAGCAGCTTATTTAGAATACCACGTATTATTCTTTTCCAGTACCTTGTGTCAGTATAATCACGTTCAAGACAGATCGTTCTATGGTCTTTTCTGTCAACTACTATATCTATCGGCAAATCTTTTTTAAGAGTTTTTCTGAACGCTATATCATCAGCGTTAGCGTCATCATCAAGGATATAGCTATGCTTTTCCTTATCCTTTGAGTTTGAAGCCTGTATCTTTCTGTCATAGTACAGAACAGGAAAAAGGTCAATACGGGCAAGGTGCCTGCTGTTGTCTTCAAGATAATACTCAATGCGAAGTGTCATATACTCTGTATAAAGGTAGTTTTTCTCTTCTTCCGGCTTTTCTCGGACAAGTGATTTAATACTAGGGTCAGCAAAATCAATAGAAATAAGCCTGCCTGATATTTTTTCACCTCTTACTTTAAGAAAAAGCGGTCTTATATCCTTTCTGATAAATTCTATTGTATTCCCGAGATAGAAAATAAAGCCGACAAAATCTAATATAACATATAAAAGGTCAAAAAAAACATCATTATTCAATATCCTGGCACTTCCTTTTAAAAATGCTCCCCCAAGAATGGGAGAGCATTCATAATACAAAGAATTATTCGTAAAGCGGGTACTTCTTGCAGATCTCTGTAACGCCTGCACGGATCTCGTCTGCCTTGTTATCAAAGTCAGAAGCTGTGAGATAGATGAAGTGTGCTATCTTCTCCATATCCTCCTCAACAAGACCTCTTGTTGTTACAGCAGGTGTGCCGATTCTTACGCCGCTTGTAACGAAAGGCTTCTCGGGGTCGTTGGGGATAGCGTTTTTGTTGACTGTGATATATACCTCATCGAGTTTCTTCTCAAGCTCCTTACCAGTGATGCTGAAAGGACGAAGGTCAACGAGCATGAGGTGGTTATCTGTACCGCCCGAAACAAGGTCAAAGCCCTTAGCAAGAAGACCCTTGGCAAGTGCCTGTGCGTTCTTGACTACCTGCTCACCGTAAGCCTTGAACTCAGGTTTAAGAGCCTCGCCTAAGCATACAGCCTTAGCAGCGATAACGTGCATAAGAGGGCCACCCTGTGTGCCGGGGAATATTGACTTGTTTATCTTCTTTGCGATCTCCTCATCATTTGTGAGTATCATACCGCCACGGGGGCCACGAAGTGTCTTATGAGTTGTAGTAGTAACAACATCAGCATAAGGCACAGGCGACTGGTGCTGGCCTGCAGCAACAAGACCTGCGATATGAGCCATATCTACCATGAAGTATGCGCCGACTTCCTTAGCGACCTCTTTTCAAGCTGATCATAATCTATAAAGCCGTCATCTGTAAGGCCGTAGGAGATGAAGTTATAGTTCTTACCGCTCATATTTACGGGTGAGCCGTGTGTAAGGTGGCCGCCGTCAGCAAGCGACATACCCATTATTGTATCGCCCACCTCGCAGAGTGCGAAATATACTGCCATATTAGCCTGTGCGCCAGAGTGAGGCTGAACGTTTGCAAACTTAGAGCCGAAGAGCTTGCAAGCTCTCTCGATAGCTATATTCTCAACAACGTCAACGCACTCACAGCCGCCGTAATATCTCTTTGCAGGATAACCCTCAGCGTACTTATTTGTAAGAGCAGAGCCCATAGCTGCCATAACAGCAGGTGAAACGATATTCTCGCTTGCGATAAGCTCTAAGTTTCTTCTCTGTCTTGCAAGCTCAGCGTTCATAGCCTTGCTTACGTCTTCATCAAACTGGCCAACAAAGCCGATAGTATCAACGATTTTCATATTATTACCAATTCCTTTCAGTTTATTGTAAAAACCTACCCTATTATTATAACTTATTTTTACAAAAAAGGCAATAGATAAAACAAAAAATTAATAAAAAATATCCGCCACATGGGCGGATACCATATTTATGCAGATTTTCTCTTACCTCTTACTATCTCAGGCTCTGCCTCACCATTGACGCAGTCCTCTGTTATAGTTATCGAAACGATAGTCTTATCAGCAGGGGCTTCAAACATTATCTTGGTAAGTATGCCTTCAACTATAGCACGCAGACCTCTTGCGCCTGTCTTCTGCTCGATAGTCTTCTTGGCGATTGCCTTCATAGCTTCATCTGTAACGGTAAAGTCGATACCGTCCATCTTGAAGAGCTTTGCATACTGTTTGATAAGCGAGTTCTTAGGCTCAGAGAGTATACGGCAAAGTGCTGCTTCGTCAAGCTCATCAAGAACTGTGATAACTGGAAGTCTGCCCACAAGCTCGGGAACTATACCAAACTTAACAAGGTCGTGAGGAACGACTTTCTTGAATACATCGTTATCGTTCTTCTTATCCTTTATATTGCCGCCGAAACCTAATGAAGAAGAATCTGTTCTCTTCTTGATAACAGCTTCAAGGCCGTCAAACGCACCGCCGCAGATAAAGAGTATATTCTTGGTATCTATCTGAATGAACTGCTGCTGGGGGTGCTTTCTGCCGCCCTGCGGGGGAACATTTGATACCGTGCCCTCAACTATCTTAAGAAGTGCCTGCTGAACGCCCTCACCGCTTACATCACGGGTAATAGAGGTGTTCTCGCTTTTTCTTGATATCTTATCTATTTCGTCAATGTAAATGATACCTCTCTCAGCAGCCTCAACATCAAAATCAGCTGCCTGAATAAGCCTTGTAAGCACGTTCTCAACGTCATCACCTACATAGCCTGCCTCAGTAAGAGTTGTAGCATCAGCTATAGCAAAGGGAACATTGAGAAGCCTTGCCATTGTCTGTGCAAGCAGCGTTTTGCCTGTACCTGTAGGGCCTAAGAGAAGAACGTTTGACTTCTGGATCTCTACATCATCATCGGCGCTGTCTTCAAAAGAAAGAATTCTCTTATAGTGGTTATACACAGCAACAGAGAGAGCTATCTTAGCTTCGTCCTGCCCGATAACGTACTCATCAAGAACTTTCTTTATCTCGGTAGGCTTTACAAGCTTTATGCCGCTTTCCTTAGCTTTTTTTATCTCCTTGACTTTTGCGGGTGCCTTTGCGCCCTTATTCTGCTTTGCAAGAATATCATAGCAGAACATAACACATTCATCGCATATGTGATTATCCCCTGCTGTGAACAGATTCTCTACCCTTGTTTCGGGCTTTCCGCAGAATGAGCATCTTTTAATATCAGCCATTTTACACCGTTCCTTTTTACTGTCTGTTGGTTATTATCTTGTCGATAAGGCCATATTCAAGCGACTGCTCGGCTGTCATATAATTATCTCTTTCAGTATCGATATTTATCTGCTCAATGGGCTTGCCGGTATTGAGTGCAAGTATACGGTTCATCTTCTCTCTTGTTCTTACCAGGTGGTCGGAGTGTATCTTTATATCAGTACACTGACCGGAAAGACCGCCTGAGATAAGGGGCTGATGAATGAGTATCTCGCTGTTGGGGAGTGAGAATCTCTTGCCCTTTGCGCCGCTCGAAAGCAGGAACGAGCCCATAGAAGCCGCCATACCTATGCAGATAGTGGAAACATCGCACTTGATATAGTTCATAGTATCATAAATAGCCATACCTGCGGTGATAGAGCCGCCGGGGCTGTTGATGTAAAGGTCTATATCCTTATCGGGATCCTGACCTTCAAGATAGAGAAGCTGTGCAACTACAACGCTCGCAACATTATCATCAATAGCATCGCAAAGCATTATTATTCTGTCGTTGAGAAGCCTTGAATAGATATCATAGCTTCTCTCTCCTCTGCTCGTCTGTTCAACTACATATGGTATAAGTGCCATTTTATTACCTCCATACTACATATAATGACATTTTTCTTTTTCTCTTTATAGACAATTTCGCCCGCTAATGCGAGCGAAAATTATCATCAAAATAATCAGTTCTGCTTAATAACAGCAGCTTCCTTAATAAGATCAACTGTCTTTGAAACAGCAATATCCTTCTTAAGATCCTCAGCGCCTACGAAGTTCTTGACCTGCTCAAGCTCAAGCTGATAATTATCAGCCATCTTCTTGAACTCTTCCTCGATCTCGTCGTCAGATACCTGAACGTTCTCAAGCTGAGATATCTTTTCAAGAGCAAGACGAAGCTTGACCTGCTTCTCAGCCTGCTCGGAATAAGCCTTCTTTACTGTGTCAAGTGTCTGGCCTGTGTACTGGAGATACATATCAAGAGAGATGCCCTGGGGTCTGAGTCTCTGCTCAAGCTCGGAAACCATCTCGTTTGTTCTGCTGTCATACATCTCCTGCGGGATATCAGCCTTAAGAAGCTCTATAACCTTGTCGAAAACTGCGTTCTCAACATCAGCGTCAGCCTTCTTCTCAGCGTTCTCTTCAAGCTTCTTCTTAACGTCAGCCTTGAACTCGTCAACAGTCTCGAACTCTGTAGAATCCTTAACCATATCATCATCAAGCTCAGGAAGCTCCTTCTTGGAGATAGCCTTAAGATTGATCTTGAATACAGCAGGTGCGCCCTTAAGTTCCTCAACTTGATACTCCTCGGGGAATGTAACGTTTATCTCGAAGCTCTCGCCTGCGTTGTGACCAACTATCTGATCCTCAAAACCGGGAATGAACTGACCGCTGCCGAGGTTGAGTTCAAAGTCCTCAGCCTTGCCGCCGTCGAATGCAACGCCGTCCTTGAAGCCCTCAAAGTCGATAACTACATCATCGCCGAGTTCTGCTGCTCTGTCGTCAACTGTGATTATTCTTACATTCTTCTCTCTGAGCTTGTCAACTTCCTTAGCTATATCGTCATCAGTAACAAGAGCAACTTCCTTAGTTACCTCGATGCCCTTATAGCCATCGATCTCAACCTCAGGCTTAGTAACAACTGTAGCCTTGAGCTTTACGCCGACTTCCTTGGAGATCTCCTCAACATCTATCTCAGGCTGAGCAACGATCTCAAGCTTAGACTCATCAAGTGCGCTGTTAACAACAGGACCGTAAACAAGGTTTACAGCATCCTCAAAGAAAACATTCTCACCGTAGGTTTTCTCAATTATCTTTCTGGGAGCCTTACCCTTTCTGAAACCGGGGATAGCTATATTCTTTCTTGCCTTAAGATATGCCTTCTGAAGAGCGTCCTCAAACTGCTCGGGTGATATCTCTATTGCAAGCTCATACTTATTTGCCCCAACGTTATTTACTGACTTTAAACTCATTTTAGAATTCCTCCATTATTAAAATATATCCATAACATTATACCATATTTGGAATTATTTTTCCAGTACTTTTTTATA
>CADAGC010000012.1:41287-43614 GCA_902787365.1 uncultured Ruminococcus sp.
ATTACTATCATTTTCAATATAAGCTTCATCTGTATGCCGTTATACAGGCCGTTTACCGCTTTTGAATGTGCCACACCACCGTGAAGATGCCCGTAGAAGCAGTATTTTATACTATGCTTCATCAATACATCAAATATCTCAGCATTGACGCTTTCTGCAAAAACAGGCGGATAATGCAGAAAAACTATCGGCACAAGCCCCTGCTTTTCGGCACACTCTATCGACACTTCAAGGCGCTGCGCTTCACGCTTTAAGACCTTGACATCATCGGGGTCGCCCGTTTCGTTAATCCACCCACGAGAGCCGCAGATGCCTACTCCCTCATACTCAAAGCAGTTATTATGCATAATATTAAGCGTTGTAAAGCCGTTTGCCGCAAAGAACTCTTCCATTTTCTTGCGTGAGTTCCAGAAGTAATCATGGTTGCCCTTTGATATTATCTTGCGGCCGTTTAGCCTGTTGATAAACTCAAAATCAGCCCTTGACTGCTCTAAATTCATTCCCCACGAGATATCACCCGGTATAACTACCGTATCATCAGGTGAAACAAGGCGCTGCCAGTTTTCTTCAAGACGGCTGACATAATTATCCCACCCGCCGAAAATATCCATTGGCTTATCAACACCCAACGACAGGTGAAGATCAGCTATGACGAACAATGACAAGCAAACGCCTCCTTATGAATAGATTAGATACATATGCACATAATAACAACACTTAAAGTGAAAGGAAGATATGCATGGATAGCAAGACCTTAAGCGGTGTAAAGTGTGATGTTGAAAGCTGCCTCTACAACAAAAACGGCAAGCGCTGTAGTGCAAGCACTATAACTGTAGACAGCACAGCCGATTCAGCCTGCTGCTGTGAAGAAACAGCCTGCAAGACCTTTATAAGCCGCAGCTGACCCACAAAGACCCCGAGCGTATCGGGGTCTTTATTATTATTGTTTACTATCAGATGCCGAGAGTCTTGAAGATGAACTTCTTCATATCAGCCTTGTCGATAGTCTCGGTAAATCTTATCTCCTTATCCTTAAGCTCTGCAAGAGACTTTGGGATAGGCAGCTTTGAAACCTCAGCAAGCTTATCTACCTTCTCAAACTCGTCCTCGCCTGCCTCTGCGCCAACAGCAGAAAGAACGCTGCCCGAGAACTTATAGGGCGAAGCAGTTGATGCGATAACAGTTACAGTATCATCACCAGTTGCCTTCTTGTAATCCTCATATACCTTAACAGCAACAGCCGTGTGAGTGTCGCAGGTGTAGGAATACTTATCATATATCTCCTTGATAGTAGCCTTTGTCTGCTCATCATCACAGAAGCCTGCACAGAACTCTTCCTTAAGCGCCTTCTTGACTTCGTCGCTTACCTCATATCTGCCTTCCTTGGCAAGAGCGCCGAACCAATCTCTTATCTGTGCATCATTCTCACCGCAGAGGTGATAGAGAAGTCTTTCAAGGTTAGAAGATATAAGAATGTCCATAGAGGGCGAAATAGTTGTATGGAAAGCCCTGTTCCTGTCGTAGATACCTGTATTGATAAAATCTGTAAGAACATTGTTTGCGTTAGATGCGCAGATGAGCTTGTTTACAGGAACGCCCATTTTCTTTGCATAGTAGCCTGCAAGGATATTACCGAAGTTACCAGTAGGAACAACTATATTGATAGGCTCGCCAACATCTACCTGCTGCTCCTTGATAAGCTGTGCATATGTAGAAACATAGTAGATTATCTGCGGTGCAAGTCTGCCCCAGTTGATAGAGTTTGCAGATGAGAACATAAGACCATTGTCAGCAAGTTCCTTGCCTGTTTCGGGGTCTGTAAAGATAGCCTTAACGCCGTTCTGAGCATCGTCAAAGTTACCCTTGATAGCACATACGCCAACGTTTGCGCCGTCCTGTGTGGTCATCTGCTTTTTCTGCATAGCAGATACGCCGTCCTCGGGGTAGAATACGAGGATAGATGTACCCTCAACGTCCTTAAAGCCTTCAAGAGCAGCCTTACCTGTATCACCCGATGTAGCAACGAGGATAACTACTTTCTTGTCTGTACCTATCTTCTTAACGGAAGTTGTAAGAAGATAAGGAAGTATCTGAAGAGCCATATCCTTGAATGCGCAGGTAGGACCGTGCCAGAGTTCGAGCATATAAGTGCCGTCAAAGAGATGAGCAAGCTCTGCTATATTCTCTGTATCAAAATTCTTTGTATTATATGCGCCGTCAACACAGTATTTGATCTCAGCACCTGTGAAATCTGTCAGGAACTTTGAGAAAACAAATAAAGCTCTGTCACCATAGGAGAGATCACCCATCTGTCTTATCTCATCAAG
>CADAGC010000013.1 GCA_902787365.1 uncultured Ruminococcus sp.
TTTGAGGTCCACATCTTCTTTTCTGACATCGTGATGGGCAGGCATGACGATGTTGCGCCCTGTTTCTATGATTATGTTGTCTTCTGGGCTGGGCTGTGATTCGGTGTCAAATAGCTCTAATTGCGGGGCAGGGGGTGAAATGACTTTTTTTATTTCATTCATCACCCGCACCGGCGATTCTGTGGCAAGCGAAAGAATTGCCTCCCTCGTTTTTGATGCCGTACTGTCAGTGAGGTTCAGTATGAGCCCTTTGTTTTCTCCTGTTATGCCGGTGTGCGGGGCATCGACAAAGGTTTTGATGGATTCTGAACACCAGTGATAACGGCGGGCGGTCTTTGTCTGTGCGTTCATTCCCTGCTGGACAACTGCCCAGTCGCCTTCGGCTGATAAAATAAAGTTGTGTTGGTATAACTGGAAGCCGTCCTGTACAGCTGTGTTATCTACTTTTGCACAGAGTTTGCTTGTACGCACTAATGCCTCACCATCCATGCCTGTCTTTTCTCCCAGATAGAGGAGTTGGTCAGGAGTTTGCCGTGAATAGATTCCCCTTCCACCGCATATGCAAAGACCGAATGCACGTGCACGTGCATTTATACCTCGTTTGAGTGCATACATGACACTTGTCGTAATGCCGCTTGAATGCCAATCCATGCCAAGCACTGCACCGAGGCTTTGGAACCATAGCGGGTCGCTTAAACGGCGGAGCACTTCTTTTTTGCCGTATTGAATTAAAAGAGATTCTATAATCAAGGTGCCGAGCTGCATCATTCTGTCTGCAAGCCAACGCGGCACGGTTCCGTGGTGCAGAGGAAGGTCTGCATATCCTGTTCGTTTCGGCATGTTAATTCCTTCACACAAAAAAAGACCTTCCGTCAACTATCGGAAGGTCTTTGAAAGGATCAGCCAACTACCCGACTTGAACGGGTCACCTGCTCTTTACGAGGGAGCTGCTCTACCAGATGAGCTAAGTTGGCAAACAGTAGTCAAATACTAGCAGAAAAGAACACTCTCGTCAAGCGACTAAGGTCGTTCCTTTCAATTTGCTCTGAAATTACAGGAAAAATTAAAGACTATACTTGCGGTTTTGTATATAGTATGACATTTTGTAAACTTTTTTAAGGAATTGCGGGAATTTGAGTTTACGTCTTGCATTTTGTCTGCAAATATGTTATGATATTTGGTAAGGGATTTTTTCGGGAGAGCTTTCCGAAGATATTTCAAGCTGTGATGAAAAGGAGTTTTTTTATGCCAAAGAAACAGGATATCAACAAGATAATGATAATCGGCTCGGGTCCTATAATAATAGGTCAGGCGTGTGAGTTTGACTACTCGGGCACTCAGGCCTGCAAGGCACTTCGTAACTTAGGCTACGAGATAGTGCTTGTAAACTCAAACCCCGCAACTATCATGACTGACCCTGATGTTGCAGATATAACCTATATTGAGCCTTTAAATCTTGACAGGCTCACACAGATAATAGATAAAGAGCGCCCCGATGCGCTGCTGCCTAACCTCGGCGGTCAGTCGGGTCTTAACCTCTGCTCTGAGCTTGACAAGGCAGGCGTGCTCAAAAAGTACGGCGTGCAGGTCATAGGCGTTCAGGTGGACGCTATCGAGCGTGGTGAGGACAGAATAGAGTTCAAGAACGCTATGAGCGCCCTCGGTATCGGTATGCCCAAGAGCAAGGTGGCATATTCGGTAGACGAGGCTGTAAAGATAGCCGATGAGCTTAAGTACCCTGTAGTTCTTCGTCCTGCATACACTATGGGCGGCGCAGGCGGCGGCATGGTATATAATGTAGACGAGCTCAAAGTTGTCTGCGCAAGAGGTTTGCAGGCTTCCCTCGTAGGGCAGGTGCTCGTTGAAGAGTGTATCTTCGGCTGGGAAGAGCTTGAGCTTGAGGTCGTAAGAGATGCTGCAAACAACAAGATAACCGTCTGCTTTATCGAGAATATCGACCCTATCGGCGTTCATACTGGTGACAGCTTCTGCTCTGCACCTATGCTCACTATTCCTGAGGACGTTCAGAAAGAATTACAGGATATGTCCTACCGCATAATCGAGTCAATTGAGGTGATCGGCGGCTGCAACTGCCAGTTTGCCCGTGACCCCGAGACAGGCAGGATAGTCGTAATTGAGATAAACCCCCGTACATCACGTTCTTCCGCACTTGCTTCAAAGGCAACCGGCTTCCCGATAGCCCTCGTTTCCGCTATGCTTGCCTGCGGCCTTACACTTGATGAGATACCCTGCGGCAAGTACGGCACACTTGATAAATACGTTCCCGACGGTGACTATGTGGTTATCAAGTTCGCTCGCTGGGCATTTGAGAAGTTCAAGGGCGCAGAAGACCACTTAGGCACTCAGATGAGAGCCGTAGGCGAGGTAATGAGCATAGGCAAGACCTACAAGGAGGCTTTCCAGAAGGCTATTCGCTCGCTTGAAACAGGCAGATACGGCTTAGGCTTTGCTAAGGATTTCAACTCTCTTACAAAGGAGCAGCTGCTTGATAAGCTTCGCTTCCCCACAAGCGAGAGACAGTTCGTTATATACGAAGCACTCAGAAAGGGCGCAACTATCGACGAGATATGGGAGCTTACAAAGATAAAGCACTGGTTCTTAGAGCAGATGAAAGAGCTTGTTGACGAGGAGCAGGCGCTTATCAGCAAGAAGGGCGCTGTTCCCGATAAGGATACCCTCAGACAGGCTAAGCTTGACGGCTTCTCTGACAGATACTTAAGCTCGCTTTTAGAAGTAACAGAGGAAGAGATAAGAAACGCACGCATAGGCTTCGGCATCAAGGAGGCCTGGGAGGGCGTTCACGTAAGCGGCACACAGAATGCGGCTTACTACTACTCGACCTATCATCTTGATGAAGACAAGAGCCCCTGCAACACAGACAAGCCCAAGATAATGATCTTAGGCGGCGGCCCCAACAGAATAGGCCAGGGCATCGAGTTTGACTACTGCTGCGTTCACGCTGCACTTGCTCTTAAGAAGCTGGGCTTTGAGTCGATAATCGTAAACTGCAACCCCGAGACAGTTTCTACCGACTATGACACATCTGACAAGCTCTATTTCGAGCCGCTTACCCTTGAAGATGTGCTTGCAATACACGACAAGGAAAAGCCTGTGGGCGTTATCGCACAGTTCGGCGGCCAGACACCGCTCAACCTTGCTAACGACCTTAAGAAATACGGCGTAAACATACTCGGCACAACTCCCGAGACTATCGACCTTGCTGAGGACAGAGACCATTTCCGTGCTATGATGGACAAGCTTGGTATTCCTATGCCCGAAGCAGGCATGGCTGTCAACGTTGACGAGGCGCTCGAGATAGCCAACAAGATAGGCTACCCCGTAATGGTTCGCCCCTCTTACGTTTTAGGCGGCAGAGGCATGGAGATAGTTCACGATGACGATATGATGAGAGTTTATATGTCGGCAGCCGTAGGCGTAACACCCGACAGACCTATTCTTATCGACAGATTCTTAAACCACGCAACAGAGTGCGAGGCTGACGCTATATCCGACGGTGAGAACTGCTTTGTTCCCGCTGTTATGGAGCATATCGAGCTTGCGGGCGTTCACTCGGGCGACTCGGCCTGCATACTCCCCTCAAAGAACCTCTCTGAAAAGACTGTTGCTACTATCAAGGAATACACCAAGAAGATAGCAGTCGAGATGAACGTTAAGGGTCTTATGAATATGCAGTATGCTATTGAGGGCGACACGGTTTACGTGCTCGAAGCTAACCCCCGTGCATCACGTACAGTTCCGCTGGTATCAAAGGTTTGCGACATCAATATGGTTAGAATCGCAACCGAGATAGTTACAGCACCCCTTACAGGCAAGCCTTCACCCGTTCCTGCACTTAAGGACAAGAAGATAGGCCACTACGGCGTTAAGGAAGCTGTATTCCCCTTCAATATGTTCCAGGAGGTTGACCCTGTGCTCGGCCCTGAGATGAGATCGACAGGCGAGGTGCTGGGTATTTCGCCTTCCTTCGGTGAAGCTTACTACAAGGCACAGGAGGCTACACAGACAAGACTTCCCTCCGAGGGCACAGTGCTTCTCTCGGTAAATGACAGAGACAAGTTCGAGCTTTTAGAGATCGCACACGCATTCAACGATCTCGGCTTCAACATTCTCGCAACAGGCGGCACATACAACATGATCAAGGAAGAGTCAACACCCCCGCAGGCAAGTCGAGCGTTCATGATGACAGCTATATCAGAAAGGCAGCTATCAAGCACAGAGTTCCCTACATCACAACTATGGCAGCAGCCAAGGCAAGTGCCGAGGGCATAAAGGCTATCAAGAGCAAGACACATTTCGGTGTCAAGAGCTTACAGGCACATCACGCTGATATAACAGAACTTTAATAACACACAGCCGTTCCTTCGGGGGCGGCTTTGTTAGTTAACAGTTAACTGTTGAGGTATCGCCCTTGCGGGCGATTATTGGGCTTTTGAGTGCGGCGGCATATCTTTCTCTAAGTCTATGGTAACACGTTTTATCAAATTTTGCAATCGGCGGATAAAACAAAATTTCGATAATTCGATATGCAACAAAACGACAGACTGACTAAGCCTTTTTTCTTCGATTTGAAGACAGACAGACCGACTGACTGTCTGTCTATCCTTATCAGTCTCATTATCAGTATCATTATCAGTATCACTATGCAAAGAGTATGCAAAACTATGCATTTGCATCACTTTGCATTGCAAAAGTATGCACTTGCACAGACAGTCGGTCTGACAGTCTCACTAACAAAAGCAGTTACAGTCTCATTATCATTAACAGCTAAGTTTGCTAAGTGTTGCTACCATATGCTAAGAATAATAATTGTGCACCTTGCATTGAATCCAAGGTTAACATTAAATACATTGACACAGCCGTGAGGTTATGCTATAATAGAAATAGTATTTTTATTTGAAAGAAAGTGAATCTAATGGGCAAGAACAAGGACAATAACGGCAGACCCTTTGAGATACCACGCCCCGAATTCCCCAAGCGTGCGGTAATCACAGGCGGTATGCCTTACGGTAATAAAGAGCTGCATTTCGGCCACGTCGGCGGTATGCTCACCTTTGCTGACACCTATGCACGTTTCCTGCGTGACAGGATAGGCGAGGAGAATGTTATATTCGTCTCGGGCACAGACTGCTACGGCTCGCCTATAGCAGAGGGCTGGAGAAAGAAATGCGAGAGCGGCGAGTTTGAGGGCACGCTTGAAGAGTTCGTGCAAAGAAACCACGAAAAGCAGAAAGCCACACTTGACGCCTACGGCATAAGCCCGAATCTTTTCGGCGCATCGGGTCTGGGCAGAACTAAGGAAGTTCACGCCAAAGTAACCGAGCGCTTTATACGCTCGCTTTACGAAAAGGGTCAGCTTGAAAGAATAACCACAATGCAGTTCTTTGACGAGAAAGCAGGGGTGTTCTTAAACGGCAGGCAGGTAGTGGGCAAGTGCCCTGTTGAGGGGTGCAATTCCGAGAAAGGCTATGCTGACGAGTGCGACTTAGGCCACCAGTATATGCCCGAAAACCTGATAGACCCCGTGAGCACACTCACAGGCGAAAAGCCCTCGATGAAGCCCGTAACAAACTGGTATTTCAAGCTTCCCGAATACGAGGGCAAGATGAAAGACTGGGTAGAGGAGCTCAAAAAGCGCAAGGACATACGCCCTGTTGTGTGGAAGACGATAGACGAATTCTTAAAAGCGCCCGTGATCTACATAAAGCGTGAGTTTGAGGAGAAATACCTTGCAATAAAGGACAAGCTGCCTGCTCACGAGTATCTGGAGGAGCCGAAGAAGCCCTCATTCACCATACAGTTTGAGAAATTAGCCGACAGCGACGAGGCGCACCGCATACTCACAAACGAGGGTATCAGGTGCAGAACGGGCAAGACGCTCGTGCCGTTCAGGCTCACAGGCAACATCGAGTGGGGCGTGCCCGCACCGACTTTAGAGGACGAGGAGCCGCTTACAGTATGGGTATGGCCTGAGTCGCTCTGGGCGCCTATATCCTTCACGCAGGCGTATTTAGAGAGCAAGGGTGCAGCCGAGGACGAGTGGAAGAAATACTGGTGCAGCAAGGACGCACAGGTGATACAGTTCATCGGGCAGGATAACATATACTTCTACGGCATAGCCGAGCCTGCAATGTGGATGGCACAGCAGGCAGCAGCCGACAAGAGCGCACAGCCCGAAGAGGGAGAATTACAGCTGCCGATAATCTGCGCTAACCACCACATACTCTTCCTTGACAAGAAAGCTTCAAGCTCAGGCTCTGTAAAGCCGCCCATGGCTGACGAGCTGCTTGATTACTACACACCCGAGCAGTTGAGAATGCACTGGCTGGGCTTAGGTCTTGGTCAGCGCTCGGTAAGCTTTATGCCCAAGCCCATGAACCCCGACGCAAAGCCCGAAGACGCCGACCCTGTTGTAAAGGACGGCCTGCTTTTATCAAACGTTTACAACAGAATGATAAGAACGGCGTTCTACACCAACCAGAAGCGTTTTGGCAGCAAGCTGCCCGAGGTAAGCCCGAGCGAGCAGGTGCTTGCAGAGGGCAAAAAGGCGGTGCTTGATTTCGAGCGCCATATGTCGAGGTTTGCGTTCCACCAGTGTACCTATGTGCTTGACAGCTACATAAGAAATGGCAGCAAGTACATGGCAAAGGCGATAAAAGACCCCGACGAGATGTCTGACGACGAGCTTGTGCAGGCTTTGGCTGACCTTTTCTACATGATAAGGATAGCTGCAATACTGCTCCACCCGCTCGCACCTTTCGGCACGGAAAAGCTGCGTGAATACCTACAGCTTGATGAGCGCATATGGAGCTGGGAGACGGTGTTTGAGCCGCTGAATTTCTTTGCCGCTGAGGGTCACGAGCTTAAGTTCCTGCCCCCGAGGACGGATTTCTTTACAAGGCATGAGAGCCAGTTCGGTGAAAATGCGTAAGCATTTTCACAATTCATAATGAAGGTGTGCGGCTTACGCCGCATTATCATCAATTAGCAAAACAACACCCCCGAAGTCATCAAGACCTCGGGGGCTATTTTTTAGATCCGTCCGCCGCAGGCGGACACCATAATTATGCATTATGCATTATGAATTATGCATTTACCTGTGGCATTTGCCGCAGGTATCGCATCCGCAGCCACAGCCTCCTGAACGTTTTGCCTTGACAGTATGTCTTACAGCAAGAAAGACGCAAACTGCGATTATCAGAATGAGTATTATATCAACAGGATTCATATTATCCCTCCTAAACAAGTGAGCCGATAAGGTGAACGACAAGGGCGGCAAACCACGCTATTGCGCATTGCCATACGACAACTGCGGCTGCCCACTTGGCGCCCAGCTCACGCTTGACTGCGGCGATAGCTGCAACGCAGGGGGTATACAGCAGCGAGAAGACCAGAAGACAAGCAGCAGAAAGCGAAGTCATAGCCGCTGCAACGCCGCCCGAATAGAGTATCTCAAGCGTTGATACGACGCTTTCCTTTGCCATAAAGCCCGATATGAGTGCGACGAGGATCTGCCAGTCGTCAAGGCCTATGGGCTTCATTATAGGGGTTATGAGCGATGCGAGGGTGGCAAGAATACTCTCCTCGGCGTTGTCGGTCATTTGCAGGCTGAAGTTGAATTTCTGCAAAAACCACACGATGATAGTTGCTAAGAGTATCACCGAGAACGCACGCTGCAAAAAGTCCTTTGCCTTTTCCCACAAAAGCTGTGAGACGTTTTTAACAGCAGGCAGGCGGTAGTTTGGCAGCTCCATTACAAAGGGCACGGCCTCGCCTTTGAATACCGTTCCCTTATAGAGAAGCGCCGCAAGTATGCCTACGATTATTCCCAAGAGATATAGCCCGACCATTATAAGCCCGCCCTTTTTAGGGAAGAAAGCGTTGACAAAGAATGCGTAGATAGGCAGCTTTGCAGTACAGCTCATAAACGGGGTGAGGAGAATGGTCATCTTTCTGTCACGCTCACTTGGCAGGGTGCGTGTAGCCATTACAGCAGGCACCGAGCAGCCGAAGCCTATGAGCATAGGCACGATACTTCGCCCCGAAAGGCCAATTTTGCGCAGCAGCTTATCCATAAAGAACGCAACTCTTGCGATATAGCCGCTGTCCTCCAAAAGCGAGAGGAACAAAAACAGTATCACGATTATCGGCAGGAAGCTTATGACACTACCCACACCTGCGAATATGCCGTCAATTATCAGGCTGTGTATGACCGAGTTGACGCCGGCGTTATCAAGCGCCTTGTCGCACACGGCTGTGAGCTTGTCAACGCCTTTTTCGCAAAGCTCCTGAAAGAACGCACCTATGACGTTGAATGTAAGGAAGAACACCAGCGCCATTATGCCGATAAACGTGGGTATAGCCGTGTATTTGCCCGTAAGCACCGTATCTATGCGGCGTGAGCGAATGTGTTCCTTGCTCTCGTGGGGCTTGGTAACGCACTCGGCGCAGAGCCTTTGAATAAACGAAAAGCGCATATCAGCAATAGCCGCACTCCTGTCAAGCCCACGCTCTTTTTCCATTTGGGTGACGATGTGTTCAAGGGTCTCGATCTCGTTCTGGTCGAGTTTGAGTTTGGTGATAACGAGGGGGTCGTCCTCCGTTACCTTGCTTGCTGCGAATTTAAGCGGCAGGCCTGCCTTTTCGGCGTGGTCTTCTATCAGGTGAGATATGCCGTGCAGGCAGCGGTGTACTGCGCCGCCGTGCTCTGTCTTGTCGCAAAAATCCTGCCTAAGAGGCTTTTCCTGATAGTGCGCTATATGGATTGCGTGCTCTACAAGCTCGTCAACGCCCTGATTTTTCGCCGCAGATATCGGCACAACGGGCACGCCCAAGAGCTGCTCCATTTCGTTTACGTCGATAGAGCCGCCGTTAGAGGTCAGCTCGTCCATCATATTGAGCGCCACCACCATAGGCACATCAAGTTCTAAAAGCTGCATCGTGAGGTAGAGGTTGCGCTCGATGTTTGTTACATCAAGGATATTTATGATAGCGTGGGGCTTTTCGTCTATGACGAAGTTTCGTGAGACTATCTCCTCGCTCGAATAGGGCGACATTGAGTATATGCCCGGCAGGTCGGTTATCAGCGTGTCGGGGTGGCCGATTATTGCCCCATCCTTACGGTCAACAGTCACGCCGGGGAAGTTGCCTACGTGCTGCTTTGAGCCGGTTAGGCGGTTAAAGAGTGTGGTCTTGCCGCAGTTCTGGTTGCCCACCAAGGCAAAGCGCATTGTCTCGCCCTCGGGCAGCGGCGTGCCGTCGCCTTTTGCGTGAAAGCGCCCGCCCTCGCCAAGACCCGGGTGCTCGGAATGTTTTTTCTTTCTGGTTTTCTGCTCGTCGGCCTTTGCTTCATCTATGGGGGAGACTTCTATATGCGCTGCATCATCAAGCCGCAGGGTAAGCTCATACCCCCGAAGCCGCAGCTCCATAGGGTCGCCCATCGGGGCAAACTTTACAAGCGTTACCTCGGTGCCCTGAATAAGCCCCATATCAAGAAAATGCTGTCTCAGCGCCCCGTTTCCGCCAAGAGCCTCGACCCGCACAGTCTCGCCAATGCCTATATCTCTGAGTGTCAAATCACGTTACTCCCTTCAAAGTTAACTTTAGCTAACTTTATTATAGCACATCAGTTACCGCAAAGCAACCGCACAGGGGGAAAGTTAACACTCTTTTTACAATACAATGCACAATTATGGTATCGCCTGCGCCGATATATGGCCATTCGGCCTGTTAGGAAAGTGTTTTTGATTATTAGTATTTATTCTTTTTCTGGCAAACTTTTAAAATCCGTCCGCCGCAAGGCCAACGTTTTGCACAGCAAAACTTGCGATTTATCCGCTTGCGGATAAATCAAGACACCATAATTATGCATTATGAATTATGCATTGTGCATTGCCTGATCGTGCATTGATTTGACATTACACTAAAAAGGTAGTATAATCATACTATATCTGATTTTCGGAGGTAACAAAATGATATATACGGTAACATTCAATCCTGCAATAGATTACGTGGTGAGAACGCCTGAGCTTGTGGCGGGGGCGGTCAACCGTGCGCAGAGCGAGCAGATGTTTTTCGGCGGCAAGGGGATAAATGTCTCCTGCGTGTTAAAAGAGCTTGGCGTGCAGAGCGTGGCTCTGGGCTTTACTGCGGGCTTTACGGGCGAGGCGATAGAGAAAGGCCTTGCGGATATGGGCATAGATACCGCCTTTGTAAGGCTCAAAAGCGGCTGCTCACGCATAAACGTCAAGATAAAGGCCGACGCCGAGACAGAGCTTAACGGCAAAGGCCCTGACATAGACAAAGAGTCGCTCAGGAAACTGTTTGAAAAGCTTGACGGCCTGAAAAACGGCGATACATTGGTACTTGCGGGCAGCGTGCCGCCCTCTTTGCCGAGCGATATCTACGAGCAGATCTTAGCACGTCTTGACGGGCGTGGGATAAGGGCTGTGGTTGACGCAACAGGCGGGCTTTTGCTCAATGTGCTTAAATACAGGCCGTTTCTTATCAAGCCAAATAATATCGAGCTTGGCGAGCTGTTCGGCGTGACGCTTGAAAGCGATGAGGATATAGAAAAATACGCCCGAAAGCTTAGAGATATGGGTGCAGCAAACGTGCTTGTATCAATGGCGGGCGACGGGGCTATGCTTATCGACGAGCAAGGCGAAGTTCACCGCTGCGGCGTATGCAAAGGCGAGGTAGTAAACTCGGTCGGTGCGGGGGATTCCATGCTTGCGGGCTTTCTTGCAGGGGCGCAGCAGGGGTATGATCATGCACTAAAGCTCGGCACGGCCTGCGGCGGCGCCACGGCGTTTTCAAGCGGGCTGGCGGAGAGAAAGATGATTAATGAGATGCTGGGGACGCTTTAATAGAGATATAAAACGGACAGATATATTGAAAGAGAGTAATAAAATGGAACAAACAAAAGAAAACAGGCTTTTCGGCAGCCGGAGCTTTTACGGCAAGGCGCTGGCGCTTGCTGTGCCTATAATGCTCCAACAGCTGATACAGAGCCTTGTTTCGCTGATAGACAACTTCATGGTGTCGGGGCTTGGCGATGTGTCGATGTCGGGGGTAAACGTGGCAGGTCAGGTGCTGTTCGTGTTCATGGTCTACCTAAACGCTATATGCATGGCAGGCGGCATATACATGACCCAGTTTTTCGGCGCTAAGGACAAGGCGGGCATGGGGCAGGCATTTCGCTTCAAGCTGGCTATGGGGCTGGCGGCGTTTGTGCCCTATGTGCTTGTGTGCTTAGTGTTCCCAAGGCAGGTGCTGTCGCTTATGCTTATCGGCAACACGCAGGCTGACGCCATACTTGACGAGGGCGTAAAATACATACACATAATGTTTTTTATGGGGCTGCCTATGACGATATCAATGTGCATAGCAAGTTCGCTGCGAGACATGGGCAGAGTAAAAACGCCCCTTGCAGTGACTGTGGCGGCAACGGCTATAAACACGCTTTTTAACTGGCTGCTCATATACGGGCGGCTTGGCTTCCCAAGGCTGGAGGTAAAGGGTGCGGCAATCGCTACGGTGATAGCACGCTCGGTCGAGGTGATAATATTTATAATAGTCTACATAAAGACAAAGCCCGATTTTGCGGTAAGGCTCAGAGAACTTTTAGGGCTTGACAGGGCGCTGTTTAAGCGCATACTCAAAAAGGGCACATTGGTGCTTTTCTGCGAAATGGTATGGGTGCTGTCGGAAACGATAACCACCGCCATATACAACGGCAGGGGCGGCGCAGACGTGGTTTCGGGCATGGCGTCAAGCTTTGCGATAGCTAACCTCTTCTTTGTGGCATTCGGCGGAATCTACTCGGCAACGGGCGTAGTTCTCGGCAAGACATTGGGCGAGGGCGACCTTGAAAAGGCAAGGGCGCAGAAAACATGGCTGCTTTCCGGCTCGGCGGTGTTCGGGGTGCTGATGGCAGGCTTCGGCTTTGCGACAACGCTCATCATACCGCTTGTATTCGGCAAGCTGAGCGACGGCGCTATCGAGATATGCCGTGACATGGTTATAATGATGTCATGCTTTATGCCGATATGGGTATACATGAACGCACAAATGGCAGTAGCCCGTGCAGGCGGCGACACGGCAATGGGCGCCATGACCGACTCGGTGATAACCATATTCATCATGCTGCCTATGCTGTTTATCTTGGGCTTTGCGACAAACATCGGCCCTGTGGCGATGTATCTGGGCGTAAAGCTGCTTGACCTTGTGAAAGTCGTGGTATTCCACATATGGCTCAAAAAAGAGAGGTGGCTCAAAAACCTTGCCGCCAAGGGCGCTTTGTAAACGGAGGGAATATGAAAGACCTTTTAAAACTCGTCATATCATTTGTATTTCTGATATGGTTTATAGCATCTATCATTTTTATGATACTCTCGGCAAAGACCGAGGGGCAGGGGTGGCTCGTTCCTGTGTCGCTGGGGCAGTTTTTGTTCGTGTTCGGCGCATTGGCGTTCTCTATCACCTTAAGCGAGAGAAAGAACGGCTGGTGGGCAGGGGCTTTGGGAATGTTCATTGGTGCATCTGCGGCGGTAACGGGCGCTGTCTATCACATCGGCAGCGACAGCCTTAAGGACACGCTCATAGCAATGATACCTGTTTTTGTGGGAATTGCTATGGCGATAGGCGGGCTTAGCGGGGTGCTGATAACAATGCGCACCCACAAAAAAGGCCTTGCACGCTACACCACCCGAATAGAGGGCAAGTGCATAGAGCTAAAGAAAAGGGCAGGCAAGAGCCACACCCTCTACAGCCCCGTATACGAGATAACCCTGAACAATGAAACCAAGAGGCTTGAAAATGACACATATTCGAGTATGGATATTCCGCAGGTAGGCGAGGTAAGGGAGCTTTTTATTGACGAAGCGGATTTAGAGGGCTACAGCGAGCCGAGGGTTGACAGCAAGAACAGAGCGTTTATGCTTATTATCTTCCGGGCGTTTCTTGTCGGCGGCGTTATAGTCTCGGCGGTGAGTATCAGCGGCTTATTGTAAAAAACTATTGACAAGCTGACGATTGTATGATATAGTATTACAAAGACCTTTCACCGCATTATAAAAGAATGCATATAATACAGTGAACAGACGGCAGCGAATGTGCTGCGCAGTCGGGCCTGACGGCAGCAGACAGACATCTGCGGGACAGCTTACCAAAAAACTGTTCCGTGGGTGTTTTTTTATGGAGTTGATATTATGGATAATACAGATATACAGATAAAAAAGCCTGACAGCGGGCAGGCTGTGGCTATGCGTGTATCGGTAGTGAGCATAGCGGTAAACCTTGCTTTGTCGGTCATAAAGCTGATAGCAGGCCTTGTGGCAAGGTCGGGGGCTATGGTGTCTGACGCTGTTCACTCGGCATCTGATGTATTCAGCACGCTTGTGGTGATAGTAGGCGTAAGGCTTGCAGGCAAGCAGCCCGACAAGGAGCACCCCTACGGCCACGAGCGAATGGAGTGCGTGGCGTCTGTTATCCTTGCGGTGGTGCTGGCGGCAACGGGCGCAGGCATCGGCATGAGCGGCATTGAAAAGATAGCCTCGCCCGACAAGTACGACCTCGCCGTGCCGGGAGTGCTGGCACTCATAGCGGCGGTCGTGTCGGTGATAGTCAAGGAAGCGATGTTCCACTACACCAGGCGGGCAGCAAGGCAGATAAACTCTGGCGCTCTTATGGCTGATGCGTGGCATCACAGGTCTGATGCATTATCGTCAGTCGGCTCGTTTGCGGGCATACTGGGCGCAAGAATGGGCTTTCCTATCCTTGACCCTTTAGCAAGCGTTATAATCTGCGTATTTATCGAAAAAGCGGCAGTCGAGATTTTTATGGACGCTGTGAACAAGATGATAGACAAAGCCTGCCCCGAGGAGACTGTCGAGCAGATGAGAGAGGTCATTCTCGGCACAGAGGGCGTGCTTGGGATAGACGAGTTGAAGACACGACTTTTCGGCTCGAAGATATACGTCGAGGTAGAGATTCTCATGGACGCCGCCAAGACCCTCGTTGAAGCCCACGACACCGCCGAGGCCGTCCACGACGCCATTGAGGGGGCTTTCCCAGATGTGAAGCATTGTATGGTACACGTAAACCCAAATATCAAGGCATAATTCATAATGCATAATGCATAATGCATAATTGAGGTATGCGGCTTCGCCGCATGAATTTAAAAAGTTCACCCCGAGAGATTATCCCTCGGGGTGCTTTGTCGTTACGGCGCAGCCGTTTTATAATCCGTCCTGCGCAGCAGGACACATTAATTATGCATTATGAATTATGCATTATGCATTATTTACTGTACTGCATTCTCATAAGTATCTGCTTATCGTTGAACACGGGGTCATCGGAGCCGACGCCGATGAAGTCTTTTCCGAACATATCATACATACTGCCCTTGAATGTAAACTCGGGGAGCCTGCCTATGAAGCGCTCTCCGTCGCAGAGCATAGCGGTCTGCACGGGGGTTACATACTCGCCCTTGTCGTTGAAGCCGCCGCCTGCGGCAACTATCGGCACGACAGTCAGCCTGCCGTCAAGCAGCTCCTTTACCGTCTTGTCGCTGCGCTGAATGCGGAAATTGGTATAGCCGTTGTAGGGCACATCTTTCATATTAAGCCCTGCACTTCCCGTGTGGGGGGCGCCGTATTTGTCGGCGGTGTGCTTGTCGGCATAGCCCGAGAGAATGACGCCGTTTTGTATGTAGATATGTCTGTCGCCCTCGCAGGTCACGCCCTCGCCGTCAAAGAACGGGGCAAACCATGTTTCCTTATCCGTCACATCATGCGATAGGGTGAAGCTGTCGGCAAAGACTTTCTGCCCTATCTTGTCCTTTAAAAGCGAGGTGCCCAGGGCGATATTCTCGGCGTCGAGCGACTCATTAAGCTTGCTTAAGCACCAGTAATACTGGGTCTGTATTATAAGCTCTTCGGGCAGGTCTACCGTATTGGTGAAGTTAGTCAGATAGTTATCCGCCATATCGGTGAATTTCTTCATCTGAAAATCTCTCTGCCCGATACTGAACCAGCCGTCTGAGATATCCTTGCTGTCCTTGTGCTTGAACTCTATATCGACACTCAGCACCGTGTCGGTGTTTGAAACATCAAGGCCGCAGGTGTTTGTCATGGCCCTGACCGAGCAGTTGGCGTTCACCGAGCCGCTGAATATAAAATCGGGGAAGTGTGTCTTAAGATAGTCAAGCGCTTCACGGGCTATTTCCATAAGTTCCTTGTCGGTGTAGCACCTCTCTGTCTTGTCACGGTGGCGTGTGCCTGTCTCTAAGGTGAATTTGTAGGGGCGCTTAAGTGCAAGGTTATCCTGCGCCTTTTTGTAGCCCTCTTCGTCATCTATGCTGCCCTGAACATACTGTATGCCCGCATACTCGCCGTCATACACACGGTATGAGCGGTCTGTGCGGCTGTCTTTATTGAAAGCCTTTATCTTTGTTTCTTCTATCTGCACCTCACTGTAGTCATATTTCGAGGTGATAAGTTCTCTTTCCATATTTCTCCCCCCCCTTAGTTGATAGTCAGCGACCTTACACGTATTGTCGGCCCTGCGTCTGATACGGGCATCGCCTGGCCGTTCTTGCCGCAGGTTGAGGTGTCGCAGAATTCAAGGTCATTACCCACAGCGTCGATATCAAAGAGCGTTTTGAATACGCTGCCTGTTACCACGTTTACTCTCAGCGGCTCGGCAAGCTTGCCGTCACGTATGCGGTAGCAGCAGTTGGGCTGCATGGTGAATGTGCCCTGACCTGTGCCGTAGTTGACGTTGTAGACGTAAATGCCGTCCTTAACGCCTGCGATTATCTCCTCAGGCGGGGTGTCGCCTGCCTGCATATATGTATTGGTCATACGCACCATAGGCGCAAAGCCGAAATCCTGCGCACGGGCGTTGCCTGTCAGCTCTTCGTTAAGGGTGGCCGCAGAGTTTGCATCATGCAGCCTGCCTGTGAGCACGCCGTTTTTTATCAGCCATGTTTCCTTGGGGGCTGTGCCCTCGTCGTCGTAGGCTATATAGCCACGGTGGAGCATATCGCCGCTGTCGCAGATAGACACAAGCTCGCTGCCCACCTTTTTGCCCATTACCCACTCGTCCTGCAAGGTCTTGTCATTGAGCATAAAATCTGCCTCGCTCTTGTGCCCGAAGCTTTCGTGGGTGAACATTCCCGTAACTGCGGGGGAGAGCACGCACACATAGTCGCCGGGGGTGACGTCAACGGCATTTCTTGCAAAGTCAAGATAGCGCTCACGTCTGCTTATTACATCCTGCTCGTGGCCGAAAAGCTTGTCAAAATCCATACCTCTGAAATGCCTGCCGCCAGAGGTCTTTATGCCGTCTATCACGAAATCATACCATATCCAAAGGCCGCATTGCTGATAGTCCTGCACGATCTCAGCACCCTTGCTCGAATAGAATTCCTTGATAACGTGAGCCTGCGAATAGCCGCCGTACCATTGTTTCATTTCTTCTATGCTCTCATCGATGCAGGCGTCGATATAGCCCTGCAGAAGCGCTTCACGCTGTGGGCGGGTTATCTTTCTTACGTCGTTTAAGCCGCTGAATCTTAGAACCTTGTCCTTATGCACCTCGTATTTTCTGACCATAGGGTCATTTTCAATATCGGGGTCGGGCGTGGCAAGGGCGGCAAGCCCGTCAAGCTCTGCTTGTATCTTGCCGGTGTCATTGGTGACGCTCGTATACCACATACTGCCGTCGTAGACCCTTATCATAGCGCCCTTGACAAAGCTCTCGCTGTTTTCCTTGACCTCGCCGTTTTGCACGGTATAAACGGCATTAGCCGTCTGCTCTATGCGAATATCGGCATACAGTCCTGCGGGAAATCTATACATAACTTTAATCCTCGCTTTCAGATATTTTAAAATAATTATAGCATATTAAAAAAATCAAGTCAAGAAAAACCTCTTGAAAAACTCATAAGATATGCTATAATAGTATTGGTGATGAAAATGCATATCTACATATTTGATAAGCCCGAATTGGTGACGGACGAAGAATATAAAAAAATGCTCGCTCTGCTGCCCGAGGAGCGGCGGCAAAAGGCACAGAGATACAGAAATCTAAGCGACGGCGTGCTGTGTGCGGCCTGCTATCTGCTGTTGAGCTTCGGGCTTAGAACCGACTACGGCATTGACAGCTTTGAGCTGTTGATAGGCGACAACGGCAAGCCCTACCTTGCAGGGGGAGAGGTGTTTTTCAGCTTCAGCCATTGTAAAAACGGCTGCGCCTGCCTTATATCATACAGCGAGGCAGGGGTTGACATTCAGCACCCCGTAAGGCTGAGAGAGAGCGTGCTAAAGCGTGTTTGCAGCGAGAGCGAGCGTGCGCTGATAGCCGCATCAGATGACAGCGAGCTGACCTTTCGTGGCATATGGTGCCAAAAGGAAGCATACCTTAAAATGCTCGGCGTGGGCATAGCAACGGATATGAAAAAAGCCGACACCACCGCCAAGGGTTTCCCCGTATGGCACAAAGACTCCGAGCGCTATTCCCTTGCAGCGTGCGATATGGCAGGCAAAAGTGAGCCGAAGATTAGCTTTGTGGGGCTTGGTGAGATGATTATGTGATAGGGATAATGGGATAAAAATAAGGAGCTGAGTAAAACCAGCTCCTTATCATTTTAATTAAGTATCAGATCTTCATATTTGTAGTAGGCTTGATGGTGTTCGAGCGCTTGATGCCCTCGTTCTGAAGTTCAAGGTCTTGATTCTTGACTCTTTTATCAGGAGCATACTGTGCCTTGGCACCCTGCTTTACCATGAATTTATCCATAAGCTTTGCAGGGGCTTTCTCATCGCCGAGGAAAGCTACTATGCTGTCCTTGTCGATCTTGCCTACGCTCTTGATAAAGTTCGGGCTCTTTGCCAGATCCTTTACTGACTTGACGTAATCTTCATTGGTTATGGGGTCTTTCTGCCCTGTTACAGCAGACTTTGTCTGAACTGCAAGTGCAGCCATACACTCTCTTACAAGTGTTACATCATCAGGGTCAAGCTCGCCCTTTTCTTTAGCTATTGAATTGAGCGTGTCAAGAGCTCTGAGGGCTGTCTGTGCAGCCTGTACCTTTGTGCTTGCGGGCAGGTTGCCGTTGTTGAGAACAGCGTCCTTGTTGGGGTCTTTCGTTAACAAAGTTGGTCTTCAGCTGCTCTGTCTGCTTCTCCAGTTCGGCCTGAGCCTTTTTCTCCATATAGCCGCCCATTATACTTTCAAAGTATTTGCCAGTGTTTTCTGTGCCTGCCATACGGATAGTGTCGCTTGATATTTTACCGAGAGCATTCTGTGCAGCCTGAGCAAACAGCGGATCGGCAGCAAGCTCATTTATCTGCCTGTCATACTCTTCCTTGGTCATATTATGACTTGAATAGCTCTTTGTATTGAAAACTGTTGCCTTTGCAAAGGCTGTAAGGGCTTCTTTCATCTGCTGCTCGTTAAAGTCGCCTTTAACGCCTGCAAGCTCTGCGAACTTGCTGTAGCCCTCTGCTGCGCCGATCCTTACTGTTTCGGGAACGCCGTTGACTTTTGTCTGCCTGATCATATCGGCATAATTGCTCATCTCGTCCTTGTCCTGACTGAGAATTTCTTGCTTTTCAGCTTCCCAGAGCCTGTGGTCAAGCTCGGCTATGTTGTCGTCCATTCTCATGCACATATCGGAAACGTCTTTGAGTGAGTGCTTCATGGCCTTTAAGCGCTTTTCGCCCTTGGCATCGAGCTTGTGGTTTTTCTTGCCTGCTTTTTCCTTTTCCTTGCGGTCAACGTATTTCTGTATCTTTTCCTGAGTCTGTCTTATCTTTTCACGAAGCTGCTCGGTTCTCTCTCTGTCAGCTTCTTTGAGTGCTTCGTTGTCGATAGATCTCTTGTATTCCTTTGCAGCGATCGTCAGCTCACGCATAGCGTCAAGGGCTTTGTTGTAGTCATCGCCGCCGCCGTGAACGCCTCTCTGTGCTTCTATTGCTTCCTGGATATCTTCGTCAAGGCTCATAGCGTCCTTGCCGAGCATAGTGTTTAATTCTGCGATATCCAAGCGCTCTTTGCTGTAGCCTCTGTCGGCAATTGCCTTGTTGATGTAAGCAAGCTCTTTCTCGGCCGCAGCTTTCTTTTTAGTTATATTGCCCGAGCCTATATACTTTGAATCTTGTGAAAGATCATAAAGATCGTCTTCCATATCTTCTTCAAGATTATCAAGTGTTTCGTGAATGCCCTCGTAGAGAGTGTTTATAGTGCCGAATTTTCTGTACTGGTGAAATTCGGGGAATTTTCTCAGCTCTTCTCTGTATTCATTTGCAAGCTTGAGTGTTTCTCAAAGCCGGGCGATGAGAGCCTTTTCTTGAACCTCGGGTGCATAACCATAAATTCTTCCGAGCCTATCAGCGTAAGGCCTTTAAGAGCGCCCTTTAATGCTTCAAATTTATCCTTTATCTGAGGGTCGGTCTTGAATTTGGTCTTGGGGTGAGATTCGAGTATTTTCAGGCACTTTTTTGCGTGGGAGGCAAGGTAATCCGAATGACTTATCAAGCTGTCGCAATGCTTGATATAATCCATCTTTTGCTGTTTGAGGGTGTCAAGCTTCTCGGGGGTGTCTGCTGCTGCTATATCGTTAAGGATCTGCGGCGGCTTTGGGATTGCAGTGAACTTTACCTTGCCGTTGTCAAGCTTATAGTCTTTTTCCATTTTAAAGCCTGTATTATTGGCTTCAAGTGCAAGATAGTTGTGTGTATTTAAATACTTCTTCGCCTTTTCAATGTCCATGTTTCTCTTCGCAGCTTCTTTTTCAAGAATACCCAGAGTAGTGGGAGAATCTGTGCCACGGTTGAAAGCGCTATCGAACTCAAAAACTGCGACTTGATTTCTCCAAGGCAATGATGTACTTCCGATGTGAGTATGAAAGTTAGTGAGAGCTGAATAGGCAGCAGCGTACTGTTTGCCCTCTTCGGTCTTTACAAGCGCAATATCATGGCCTAACTTGTTGGCAAGCTTTTCCTTTTCCTTGGGCTCATACTGCTCTATCTCGGGTATCTCGCCGTTTTTAGCTCTTGCCTGCCACTCGTCTACCTTTTCGCCGTATGAGAGAGTGTTTGCAACAAATATTCTCATAAGCTCGCTGCCAAGAGCGAGAGCGTCCTGCCTTTTCTCCTCGGGCACTCTTTTAGCATCACCGATGTTGCTGAACTCTCTGAAGAACTGAGTTGCAGTATCTGCATAATCTTCCTCGCCTCTTATCTTTTCAGGATCCTGCATAGCGTTGATCTCAACGAGCTTGCGTGCAAGTGCGGGAAAATCTTTCTGAGCGTAAAGATCTCTAAGTTCCTGTAATAATTCTTCTTTTACTGCCATGATATATTCCTCCTAAAAGTGATCTATCTGCATAGTAAGCCCTTTTTGGGCGCTTTCATAAGTAATACCCCGGATCGGGGCGAATGGGTGCAGGGGAGTGAAGATTTTTTTACAGGATAATTTGCAACCCCCCACATATGTCTTGACAAACTGCGCAATATGTGACATAATTGTTTTAGAAAGCACCTGCTGTGCAGGTGATGTATAAATGATCAGCGGGAGTTTTATTTATGTCAAGACCGAGAAATGACGATATATCCCTCGGGCGGTTCATAAGCCTTGTGCTGCGCCACCACCCCGAGGCCATAAACATTACCCTTGATAAAGAGGGCTGGGCAGACACCAGAGAACTGCTCGACGGCATAAACGCCACGGGCAGGCGGATAGATATGACCGCCCTGGAGCGCATAGTGCGTGAGAACAACAAGCAGCGCTACAGCTTCAATGCGGATAAGTCAAAGATACGTGCAAACCAGGGGCACAGCATACCTGTTGATATCAAGATGCGGCAGGTGACGCCGCCCGACAGGCTCTATCACGGCACGAGCGAGACAAATCTGCCCCTTATAAAAGAAAGCGGCATAAAGAAGATGAGCAGGCTTTATGTTCACCTGTCTTATGACGTTGAAACTGCCGTAACAGTCGGCAGCAGGCACGGCAAGCCCGTGGTGCTTATCATCGACACGGCGGCTATGGTGAAGGACGGCTACACCTTTATGCTATCAGACAACGGCGTGTGGCAGTCGCAGGATATACCCTTTAAGTACGTTACCGACATAATCACCGACATGGAGAGCTTAAGATGAAGCGCAGGCTCATAATTGCTGTATGCATAGGGCTTTTTGTAATAAGCGGGGGGCTGAGCCTGTATTTTTACCTGCGCCCTGCAGGGCGTGTAGTCGAGATAATCAGCGACGGCACCACCCTCTACGAGCTTGACCTTGACAAAGAGCCTGACCGTGAGATAACCGTTGAATACAAAGGCAGAAAGAACATCATCAAGATAGAAAAGGGCGATATCTACGTATCAGCAGCCGACTGCCCCGACCACACCTGCATGAAAACGGGTAAGCTCTCACAAAGCGGCGTGCCCATAGTCTGCCTGCCTAACAAGCTGATAATAAGATACAAGGAGGGCGCCGACACAGATGCCGCATAAACAAAACACCCGCCGACTTGCCGAACTATCGGTGCTTGTGGCGGTGTCTTTAATAATGTTTGTGATAGAGATGCAGCTGCCGCCGGTAGTGCCCGTGCCTGGGGTCAAGCTGGGGCTTGCGAATATCGTCACCGTTTTTGCGGTGTATAAATACGCCCCCCACGAGGCTATACTTGTGTTTTTGGCAAGGGTGCTGTTAGGCTCGCTCTTTGCGGGGAATGTTCAGGCACTTATCTTCAGCATAAGCGGTGGAGCGCTATGTCTGCTCGGTATGATAGCCATAAGCCGAATCACCGACAAGGATATGATGATTCCCGCAAGTGTGATAGGTGCGGTACTTCACAACATAGGCCAGACCGCCGCTGCGGTATTTGTTATGAACACGACTGCGGTGATAGCCTATCTGCCCTATCTGCTCTTTGCAGGCTGCATAGCAGGGGCGTTCACGGGCGCCTGCGCTTATGCGGTATCGAAAAGAATACCATAAATAAAACCCCGCTGCAAGCGCTATGCCTGCGGCGGGGAATGTTGTTTTATGTGGTTTACCAGTTTACTGCTACGTCAACCTGTGTGGCGTTGTCGCCTACGAAAACGGGGCTTGTGTCACACACGATAGCCGTGCCGAGCGACGTTGAGATGATAGTTCCTCTCGGCCTTAGTTCAAGGTTACAGGCGACCATTATATAATCACCCAGCATCTTGCAGCCGTCCTCCCTTACCCAGTAGGGGTAAGCGTCTTCGGAGTAGCCCTGGTTTCTCATTATGTTTACTACACCGCTCATATCGAGGTTGTAGTATGTCTCCTTGCCCGAGGGGCCGTAATACACGCCCGAGAAAGTGTTGAGCTTGCCGCTCTGGTCCCAGTTTGTGTTTACTGTGTTAGCAGCGGCCTTCTTAGCGTCTTCTGCGGCCTGCTTCTTCTTGGCTTCCTCTGCCTTTTTCTTGGCTTCGGCTTTCTTTCTCTTTTCCTCTGCCTTTTTTTTCTCGGCAGCCTTTTTCTTTTCGGCCTTTGCCTTTTCTATCTGTTCCTTTGTGCATTTAACGTTGTTCTTTACCGAGCTCTTGAAGAGCACGCTTGCATTCTGAACGTGGATAAAGTTTCCGTCTGCGCTGTCACCTACTGCTTTGAGGGCGTCTATGCTTACCTCTGCTGTATTGATAGCGGCGGTGTATTCCTTATTGTCTTGAATGGATGATGCATCGGATGCAAAGGCTGTCATACCTGCTATCATAAGCGCCGAGGCTGCAAGAGTCACGATACCCATAATGCTTTTGTTCTTACGCATGATCTGTAAAACACTCCTTCTTAGTCGTCAGAGGCTTTTGCCTCTCATGTGTTCCTTACTTGTCCGTTTTATTATCATTCCTACGCCTACTATTATAACAGATTTTTCCTTTGCTTATACCGCTTTTTAAAAAAAGTTCAAAATGATTTGTCGGTTTTGCTATTTTTATTTTCAAATAAGCCGAAATAGTATACAAAAAGCCACAAGCTTTTTTGGAGAATATGAACAAAGAGTATTTTGGCAAACATATATTGCCTAATCGCCCTGATTTTGTTTACTGCATGAGCAAAATGCAAAAACAAGCCGTAAAATCTCTTATGATTTTGGTAAAATGCCATATAATATTGTGATATTTCATATTTGGTTAACAATATATGCAACATATAGAAACAATTATGTGATATAATTGTTCATATATAAATTTCGGAGGTCATATCATGGACGTTTCAGAAAAATATCCTCTTGCCTTGCCTAAAGGAACGGTGCTGGCAGGACAGTATGTTATAGACTCGGTGCTCGGTCAGGGCGGCTTTGGCATAACCTACAAGGCTACCGACCACAAGACAGGCGAGAACGTTGCGGTCAAGGAGTATTTTCCCGATACACTTGCTTACAGAGATGCGACTGAGGTAATATCCTACCCAGGCGAGAGAAGCGAGAACTTTGACTACGGCAAGGAGGGCTTTTTGCAGGAGGCGCAGACTCTTGCACAGTTCATCGGCAACGAGAACATAGCCCGCATACACAGCTACTTTGAAGAAAACGGCACGGCTTACTTCGTTATGGAATATATCGAGGGCATAAGCTTTGACGAATACATAAAACGCAAGGGCGGCAAGATAACCGTTGACGAGGCCGAGCGTGTGCTCATACCCATTATGGACGCACTTGATGCGGTACACGCAGCAGGCATAGTTCACCGTGACGTAACGCCCGATAACATCTATATCTGCCAGGACGGCAAGATAAAGCTGCTCGACTTCGGCGCCGCAAGATACAGCTTAGGCGACAAGAGCCGCAGCCTGGACGTAATACTAAAGCACGGCTTTGCTCCCAAGGAGCAGTATACAAGGCGTGGCAGGCAGGGGCCTTATACCGATATATACAGCATAGCGGCGACTTTCTACTTTGCAATAACCGGCAAAAGACCGCCCGATTCGGTCGACAGACTTGATGAGGACGACCTTATACCGCCCTCGTCGCTCGGCGTTGATATAACCGACTATCAGGAAAAGGCGCTGTTTACAGCTCTTGAAGTGCAGCCGCAGAACCGCTTCCAGTCAATGGCGGTGTTCAAGAAGGTGCTGCTCAATGAGCGCATAGCGGCGGCAGCCCCCGTGAATACTCCGCCCCCCGTGGCGCAGCAGCCGGATAATACACAGGCGATACCCCACACCGTGGCAGCTTCGCCCCACCCGTCGCCCGTGCCGCAGGTCGCTGCAAACGGTATGCCCGCAGCGCAGGCTAAAAAGAGCGGCGGCAAGAAGATAGCCATAGGTGCTGCCTGCGTGGCGATAGCTGCAGCCATAGGTGCAGCGGTGCTTATCCCGGGGCTTTCAAAGAGCGATGACGATGATGATGACAAGGACAGCTCGTCGAAGCATTCGGTAGTTGCGGTTGACAACAGCACATCTGATGATGACGGCGGTAATGGCGGCAAAGATGAGCCTGCCGTGACTACGGCCAAGAAGGTAGATGATGACCTGCTGACGGGGACTACTACCACGACGACTACTACAGCCAAGCAGCAAGACCCGCCCTCGTCGGGTGGGGGAGATACGTCGCTTGATGTGCTTGATATGAACAATGTACATCTCGGCGGCTCGGGAACGGTCGTCGGTAGCACATTCTACTTCACCGACAACTGGGGAAATGATGTGACGGCTGCCACCACCACCGAAACAAAAAGTATTTTTACCGACCTTGACAAGCCGGTGTCAAACCTTATGAGATACGGCGATAAATACCTGTATTTTCTTTATGACAAAACGATATACTGCTACTTCCCCGACACGGGCAAGAATGAAGAGGCAACTCTTCTGTCGCAGTTCAAGAACAAGGTCGAAAAATTCTATATAACCGGAAGCTATTTCTTCATATACAGCGATAAGACCCTTTACCGTGTCGATTTCAGCGGAAATGTCGAAGAGAGCTATTCGGGTATCGAATACCCCGAAAACTTCATTCTCGTAGACGGGAACCTGTATATACTGGGCGTAGACACAAACGGCGACCCCGGTTTATTCAAAATGCCTGCTGACAATTTCGCTGCAGGTGCCAAGGGAATATCAAACGCCAACTGCAGCTGGGATGCGATCGCATCTGACGGGAGCTATATCTATATAGCCTCGACAGATATTTCCACAGGTCAGGTATTTATCGAGCAATGCGACCTCGCTATTTCGCAGGTCTATGCTTCGACAGAGGTCTCGTCTGTGGTGGATTCTATCTCAATGCTTACCGTATATAATAACAATGTATTCTTTGGCTATTATAATGTAACCGACTCAAACTTCCCGGTATACAGCACAACTCTCAGCGGCACGACCTTCAGCAAGCCGAGCAAGATCACAGATTATGCGCTTTCATACAATATAGCGGTATACTCGGGCGGCGGCTTCAGGTTCTCTTATTTCGGAGAAGACGGAATATCACACTATCGTGAGTATGATAAATAATAAATAATAATATATATCAGGAGGAAAAACAAATGGCATTACAGGAATGTGCAAACGGTCATCTTTACGATACCGACCAGTACCCCACCTGCCCCTATTGCAGAGGAGGTACAAACGTTATCAACTTCGCAGCCCAGAGCAACGTGGGCAAGACGGTGGCTGCGGCTAACGCAGTTATACCCCCGCAGGGTGCAGCACCGCAGGGAATGGCGCCTCAGGGTATGCCGCCCCAGCAGGTCATGCCCCAGCAGATAACACCGCCTAACGAGGTCGGCGCAACGGTAGCGCCCCAGTCATACATCAAACAGCAGCAGCAACAGCAGCAGAACGCTGCCGATGTAGGCAAGACGGTGGGCGTTTTCCAGAGGAAGATGAACTTTGAGCCTATCGTGGGCTGGCTGGTATGTGTGGGCGGCCACGAAAAGGGTAAGGATTTCCGCATATACGGCAAGAACAACACCATAGGCCGCAGCGAGAAAATGGACATCTGCATAAAGGGCGACCAGACTATATCGAGGGAAAACCATGCAAGGCTCGCATATGACGAGAAGCACAACGCTTTCCACCTTATACCCGCAGACAGCACAAACACTATCTACCTCAACGACGAGCCTGTTTATGTTCCCACAAAGCTTAACGCAAGGGATATCATCGAGTTCGGTGAGTGCAAGCTTATGTTCGTGCCTCTGTGTGATGAGAACTTCACATGGAAGAGCGTTGACGAAGCCGGGAAGTAATTATGGCAGGTATCGAAAACGATGGCAGACAGGTGACTGTTTCTCCCATAACACGAGATGAGAAGCTAAGCTACATGGTGTCAAACCTGCAAGGAGTGGGCGCAAGGCAAAGGCAGGAGGATTCCTTTGCTTTTGTAAATGCGCTTAGCCCCGAGCAGTATCTGCGTGACGGGCTGATGTTTTGCGTGTGTGACGGCATGGGCGGCATGAGCGACGGCAAGGTGGCCTCTGAAACGGCAGTCGCTTCTCTGAGGAGGACGTTTGCTTCTCTCGACAAGACGGGCAACATCGGCAGACAGCTTGCCGATGGGCTTATCGGGGCATCTGATGAGGTGTTTTCACAGCTCGGCGGCGGAGGCGGCAGCACGGCGGTCTTTTGCGTGATAATAGACGAAAAGCTCTATTTCGCAAGCGCAGGAGACAGCTTTCTCTACCTTTTCCGTGAGGGCAGGCTGATAAGGCTCAACAGCGAGCACAACCTGTGCCACGAGAAATACCTTGAAAATATCAGAGACGGCTACCTCGACATAAACGAGCCGAGAAACGACCCCGAAACAAACGCCCTTACGAGCTTTCTCGGAATGGCAGGGGAGCTGACGGTGGACTTAAGCGAGAACGCCATACCGCTTTTAAGCGGCGACCTGCTTCTTGCCTGCTCTGACGGCGTGGGCGGCGTGCTTTGCGAAAAGGCACTCAAATCCATGCTCATAAGCACCTCTGTTGCCCAGATGACAAAGGACATCGAGGAGAGCATAATCACCATGAACAGGGTAAATCAGGATAACTACACCGCACTTATCGTGCAGTGCATTTAAATCAAAGGACGGTAAACAATATGAAGAAGAGTATAATAAAAAGAGCCGCAGGCTTGCTTTCGGCGGCTGTGATGCTCACATCGACCTATGCTGTGCCGTATGTGAGCGCCAAGGAATTTGACAACTCCACCAAAGAGGGCGTTGTTGCGGTAGTAATGTATCTTAAGGGCAACGTCAAGGCATACACTACCTATGATATGGAGAATTTTGATTTCCTGAAGGATTTGGGCAGCGAAGCTGAAATTAGCAGCGGCTCGGGCTTTTTCGTAGGTGAGTCAAAGGACGAGGCACAGTATATCGTTACTAACCACCACGTTGTTGCAAACTATATTGATTCGGGCGAGGGCGACCAGTTCGTGCAGCTCATTGACGTTCAGCAGGACGCAAACGGTAACAACGTAGGCATAGTTGTTGCGGCTGATTCCAGCGAGATGAGAATATACTACGATGACAAGGATTATGATGTGGCATACGTTGACTGCTACGGCGATATGAACAAGGTAGACCTTGCAGTTCTTAAGCTGCGTGAGCCGACCGACAAGAGACATTGCCTTAAGATAAAGGGTGTCGATGAGGATATGGTTGGCGATACCGTTTATACGGTAGGCTACCCCGGAAATGCCGAGAATGAGTACACAAGTGCGAGCAAATACAGCGTCAATGATGCAACAGTACATAAAGGCTCGATAACCAAGATAGCTCTCAACGAGGGCAAGGGCGTAGAGAGATTACAGGTAGATGCTACTATACAGCACGGCAACTCGGGCGGCCCCCTCGTTGATGAAGACGGCTATGTTCTGGGCGTTAATACAAACGTTGAGTCAAACGTAAAGTACGGCACACAGGTCGAGGCCGACTACTACTCGATAAGCTCAAATGACCTTATGACATTCCTTGACAAGAACAACATCAAGTACCAGAAGGCCGGCGACAAGGACGATGAGGACAAGGATAAGGACAAGGACGGCGTGAATATTGCCCTTATCGCAGGTATAGCAGGCGGCGTAGTAGTTCTTGCTGTAATAATCATACTTATCGCAAAGAAGAGCGGCGGCAAGAGCGCACCCGCACCGGCGCAGGGTATGCCTATGCAGCAGCAGGCGCCTGTAAGAAAGGGCGTTATACGCTCCGAATCAGTTCAGCACGGCGGCAGGACGTTCCCTGTGGGCAAGGCACCCGTTATGATAGGGCGTGACCCCGCAACCTGTGTAATAGTATATCAGGAGGGCACACCCGGTGTAAGCTCCAAGCACTGCACGGTAAGCTTTGACTCTGCAACGGGCGAGTTCACTCTTACAGACCTTAAGTCGTCATTCGGCACTATACTGGCATCTACAGGCCAGAAGCTGCCCCCCAACACACCTATGAAGCTGCGTGCCGGCGAGAAGTTCTACGTAGGCGACAAGGCGAATATCATATCTCTTGAACTGGAGTAAAAAATGACTTTTGATGTTTTTGAATATTCAAACAAGGGCGGCCGTGACTACAATGAGGACAGCATAGGCAGCCGATATGATGAAAACGGCGGCATATTCGTGGTGGCTGACGGCCTCGGAGGGCACAGCTTAGGCGAGGTGGCCTCTGAATGTGTGGTAAGCACCCTTGTTGACGGCTTTGCAGGGCTTGGTGATGACCCTGTGGCGCAGATAAGGCTTTTGATAAAGGCCGCCAATGACAACGTGCTTGCTCTTCAGGCGCAGAGAAACACCGTGATGAAAAGCACGGCGGCTGTGCTGGCGATAAGCGGCGGCAAGGCATTTATCGCAAACACGGGGGATTCGAGGGTGTATTATTTCCACGAGGGCAGGATAGCTGCCTACACCGAGGATCACTCTGTAGCCTACAAAAAATACAAATCGGGCGAGATAACCCGTGAAGAGATCTGCGATGACGATGATCAGTCACGGCTTCTGCGTTCGCTGGGCAGCCCCGATAGGTTTGAGCCTGATATTACGGCTATCCCGGGCAATATCTGTGCGGGAGATGCTTTCCTGCTGTGCTCTGACGGCGCATGGGAGTATGTGCGTGATGACGAGATGCTCATAGATATGTTCAAGGCGGCGGATTCACAGCAATGGGCAGAGCTTATGCTGCTGCGGCTTATGGAGCGCATTGACGGGCAGAACGACAACGTGTCGATAATGACCGTAAGGGTATTGCAGGAATAATGGTGAATACTAACAAAAGAGCGGCTTTCGGGCTGCTCTTTTTTGTTTCGCTCATTGTTAATAATCTGTTTCATTCGTTGACAACTGTGTGAAAATGTGGTATAATACTATGTTGTATATATTTTACGACTGCTATTTTTGACAGCTTTTTTTGCTGAAAGGAACAAGTATATGAAAGTAGTTATCATCGGCAACGGTAAAGTGGGCGGAAACCTCGCATCTACGCTTGCAGAGGAAGGCCACAGCATAACCGTGGTGGATATCAAGGCAGAAAACCTTAAAAGAATACAGAACACCCAGGACGTTATGACTATCGAGGGCAACGGCGCTACGATAGACGTTCAGCGTGAGGCGGGCGTGGGCAAGGCAGGGCTTCTGATTGCCACTACCCCCTATGACGAGCTGAATATGCTCTGCTGCCTGCTCGCAAAGCGTTTGGGGTGCAAAAAGACCATATCAAGAGTAAGAAACCCTGCATACTACAGCCAGATAGACCTTGTAAAGGAAGAGTTGGGGCTTTCAATGGTAATAAACCCCGAGCTGACCACGGCGGAGGAGTTTGCAAGAGTTCTCATCTTCCCGACGGCTGCAAAGGTCGAGGTGTTTGAAAGGGCAGGATAGAGCTGGTTGAGCACAGGCTTGCTGAGGATTCAACGCTTGACGGGCTTTCACTTGCTGAGATATACAAGAGGACCAACATAAGATTCCTTATCTGCGCCGTGCAGAGGGATTCAAAGATATTCGTGCCTACGGGCGATTTCATACTGCGTGCAGGCGACAGGATAAATATTGCCGCATCACACAAAGACCTGGAGCGCTTCTTCAGAATGTGCGGCGCTCTTAAGGACAAGATAAAGAGCGTTATGATAGTGGGCGGCGGCAAGATATGCTACTACCTTTCACGTCAGCTGCTCTCTCTCGGTATGAGGGTAAAGATAATCGAGCAGAACTACGAGCGCTGCAAGGAGCTTGCCGAGCTTCTGCCCAAGGCCTACGTTATACACGGCGATGGCACCGATCAGGAGCTTTTGCAGGAGGAGGGCATTGATGATGCCGATTCCTTCGTAGCGATAACGGGCATAGATGAGGAAAACATCATCATGTCGCTTTACGCCAAGATGAACACGGGCGCAAAAGTCGTAACAAAGGTAAACCGTGACAGCTACGTTGACCTTGCTTCGCAGATAGGCCTTGACACCATAATATCGCCCAAATACATAACCACGAGCAATATTTTAAGCTATGTACGAAGCCAGAGTGCGGCGCTTGATTCAAACATCGAGTCGCTGTATCACCTTGTTTCCAATAAGGTCGAGGCGATAGAGTTCAAGGTGCGTGAAAATATTCCCGGAGTTGTGGGCATAAAGCTTGCATCTATGGCTTTGAAGAAAAATATCCTTATATGCGCTATCGTGAGAAAGCGTGATATCATCATACCGAGCGGTATGGATACTATCGAGATAGGCGACAGCGTAGTTGTAGTATGCAAGGAGCACCGTATATCGGAGCTCAAGGATATTCTTGAATAAATAACGGAGGAAGTCCGGTGAACAAACAACTTGTTTTTCATTATATTTCAAAGATACTGCTTTTAGGCTCGCTGTTGTTTTTGATACCTATGGCTGTGAGCCTGTATTATCATGAGAATGACACGGCAAAGATATTTCTGATAGTCGGCATATGCACCGCCATAGCAGGCGTGCCGCTGACAGTCATCAAGCCTAAGAACAGGCATATGTATGATAGAGAGGCGCTGGTTATCGTGGCGCTGATGTGGGTGGTCTACCCGATAGTGGGGGCTTTGCCTTTCTATCTAAGCGGCGAGATACCGCACTTTATTGATGCTGTGTTTGAGAGCGTTTCGGGCTTTACCACTACAGGCTCGACGATACTTACAGACGTTGAGGCGCTCTCACGAGGTATGCTCTTTTACAGAAGCCTTACCCACTGGGTAGGCGGTATGGGCGTTCTCGTGCTGGCTATAGCCATACTTCCGTCATCGAACGATGCGCTGACTCTTATGAGAGCAGAGTGTGCAGGCCCGCAGGTCGGCAAGATAGTTCCCAAGGGCAAGTGGTCGGCTTTATATCTGTATATAATCTATGCAGTACTCACGGCTATAACCATAATACTTCTCGTGATATGCGATATGCCGCTGTTTGACAGCGTATGCCACGCTATGGGTACGGCAGGCACAGGCGGCTTCGGCATAAAGAATGACGGCATAGCCTACTACAACTCGGCGTCAATAGATGCTGTTATAACAATAATGATGGCGATGTTCGGCGTCAACTTCTCGCTTTACTACTTCATTCTGGCAAGGCGTCTGGGCGATGTCTGGAAAAACACCGAGATAAAGGTATATGTAGGCATCATGGCAGTTGCCACAGGCCTTATCATGATAGACATAGCACCCATTTATCACAGCTTCAACAAGTGTCTGCGTTATGCGGGCTTCCAGGTGTCGTCGATAATGACATCTACAGGCTACGCAACGGCTGACTTTACCGAGTGGCCGGGCTTTTCGCAGATGATACTGGTCATTCTTATGTTCATCGGTGCCTGCGGCGGCTCAACAGGCGGCGGCTTCAAGGTGGCAAGGGTGATAATCCTCTTCAAAAACTCGCTGAGGACTATAAGAAAAATGCTTCGCCCCAACTCGGTCAACGTGGTAAAGAGCGACTCGAAGACTATGGACGTTCAGATAGTTCACGGCGTACAGAATTATCTGTCGATATACATAGGCCTTATGGTAGTATCGCTGATAGTCGTTGCTACAGATAATGTCGATTTCTCGACTACCTTTACATCGGTGGCTACCACCATAAACAACATAGGCCCCGGCCTTAACAAGGTAGGCCCTATCGAGAATTTCTCGTTCTATTCCGATGTTTCAAAGGTAACACTTACCCTTGATATGCTTCTGGGAAGACTTGAATGTATGCCCATGCTGATACTCTTCTCACCCTCGGTATGGAGGAAGAATTTCTAAGTCAGAGGTAAGACGTCAGATATAAGAGATAAGATAAGCCGTCCCGAAAGGGGCGGCTTTTTTGGCGTTGGAATCGGTAAGATAAACACCCGTGGTAAATATTTTTTTGTAAAACCTCTTGACAAACTTATGAGGCTATGTTATACTGTAAGTGTACTACAGGAGATAGTACACTTAATACACATAATGCACTACACAGAAAAAGAGAAAGCAGACAACAAAACAAAGGGCGATGCCCGAAACAAAGGAGGCGTAAAAGCTTGATAACCATTGACATCAGAAGCCGTACACCGATCTACGAGCAGATATATAAAAGCGTGTGTGCTGACATAGCAAAGGGCATACTGCGTGAGGACGACAAGCTGCCCGGGGCGAGGACGCTCGCCAAGGAGCTTGGGCTGAACCCGAACACGGTCGCCAAGGCCTACTCAATGCTCGAGCGTGACGGGATAATCTATTCCGCAGCGGGCAGGGGGTGCTTTGTGGCGAGCCAGAAAGCAAGCAGCGCCCACAAACGCCTTGAAGACGAGCTTAAAGGCAAGCTTGCCGAGGCGCTTGCAAGCGGTTTGTCAAAAGAGCGCATAACCGAGCTTCTTGATGAGGCAGAGATGATGAATAAGGAGAGAGAACAATGATCGAGATAAAAGATTTAAACCTTACACTTGGAAACAACAAGGTGCTTGATAATATATCGCTTAATGTGGAAAAGGGCAGCGTGTTCGGCTTTTTAGGTTCGAACGGTGCGGGCAAATCCACCCTTATGCGCTGCATATGCGGCGTATATAAGCCCACCTCGGGCAGCGTGTCGATAGACGGGCAGGAGGTTTACGACAACGCCGAGGCAAAGGCTAAGATATTCTTTGTAAATGACGAAACGATACAGTACACCTCGTTCACGCTCGGTCAGCTGAAAGAATACTACAAGAGCTATTATGTGGATTTCAGCGAGGAGACGTTTGAGCGGCTTTTATCAAAGGTAAATCTGCCCCTTGACAAGAAGCTTTCGTCTTTCTCAAAGGGCATGAAAAGGCAGGCTATCGTGATAATCGCCCTTGCCTGCAAGACTGATTATCTTATGCTTGATGAGGCATTTGACGGGCTTGACCCTGCTATGAGAATGGCAGTCAAGAACATGATAACAGACGAGCTGTGCGACAGAGATGCGGCCGTGATAGTATCATCACACAACATAGCCGAGATAAGCGAGATATGTGACAGGGCTATGATGATATACGGCGGCAAGCTGCTGTTCTCTGACGAGCTTGACAACATAACGGGCGGCTTTTGCAAGCTTCAGCTTGTGTTCAAGGGTGATGTGCCTGCCGAGAGCAGCATAAAGCTTGCTGTGCCGGGGGTTATGAAGATAAGCGCTTCAGGCAGCATAGTAACTATCATAACAGCCGACTCCGAGGAGGAGGCAAGGGCGCAGGCGGCAGCGCTTTCACCCGATATGGTGGAGAGCGTTCCGCTGACCCTCGAAGAGGTATTTATATATGAAATGGAGGCGAGGGGCTATGCAGGTTTCATGGGCGAGATTGAAGAATAATGTGCGTGCCGAAAAGCAGGCGTGTATTAAGATATATGAGATATTCGTGGTGATATGCATACTTGTAGTACCGATAACGGCGGTAACAAGAGATTCATCTATTTATGGAACACAATTCAAGATGTGCGACCTGCCGGGCGTGTGGCCTGTGATATTCGGCGCATTTGCGGTCATGACTATGGTGCTTACACACAAGCTGTTTCGTGAGATGAATTCATCGACAGATGCAGACGTTATACTCTCGCTGCCGATGACCGCAAAGGAGAGGTATTTTTCAAAGGTGCTGACCCTTGCAAGGTGCATACTGCTGCCCTTTGTTATATCAATGGTGCTGTCAGCCTTTGCGTCATTCCTTTGCGACAAGTTCATTTTCGAGATTAAGAGCGCATCATTTACCTATTATTTCAAGGGTCTGTTTTTATATTATTCGCTGGGGCTTTGTGCTATAATGTTCTCGGCGGCGGTAAGCTTTCTTTGCTGCTCGTTTGCAAGCAGCAAGAGCGTTGCGGCGGTGACTACTTTATTTGTTGCTGCGGCGGCAGGGCTGCTGCCAAGGCTCATACTCGAAGGGCTTATTTTGACTAATGCAAATATATGCTTTGAGAGTGGCTACAGAGGTTATTTCGGCTATTACTGCTTCGGTCTTTCACCCTTTGACAGATTGATTAATGATGAGAATACCGTACTTTTGACGTTTGACTATTCAAGGCTGTTAGGCGGCGTGTGGGTAAATATCCTGCTCTCGGCTATCGTGCTGCCATTAGGCTTTATAGTCTACAAAAAGCGTGACAAGAGCACACTTACCCATAATGTCTATGCCAAGCCCTTTATGCTGGGCGTTATGTCGCTGGTGGCGATATTTGCGATAATGTACGGCATTGAGGCAGATATAGCTTACGTGCCCTACGCTATGCTGTTTGCAGGCTGTGCGGTGTTTGCGCTTGTTTTCAAGAGAATGGGCTTTAAAATCAAAGAAAACCTCGGCTGGCTGATAGGCTATGCAGGCGTGATAGCGGGCTTTATGGCGATATGCGCCATAGCATATTTCACCGAGGGCTTCGGGCTGCCCAAGCGCCCCCTTGACCTTGTGGGCAGAAACTATTGTGTCAATGTCAGCTTTGCTCAGAAAGATGAATTCGGCAGGCCAAGATGGGATCTTTTGAACATTGAAGATGTCGATATGTCAGAGCTTGATAGCATAGTTGCCGATGTATCAGAGATTTGTGAAGGCTCTAAGAACTTTTACAACTTCTGCGAGTATTCAGGGCTTGTTTCAAAGGAATCATCACAGGATTACATCTATGTGACTAATGACAATGATAATCTTGCAGACTCAAGGTATTATTACAATCCCTACGGTTATGAAGCTATAGAAATAAGCATAAGAGCTTACTATACCGCAGAAGAGTGGGACAAAATGGTAGGCAATGATGAGGATCTGGCCGCAAATCATATAGAGTTTATCACTCTGACGATGTATATAAAGAATAGTGATTTTGAAAAGATAGAAACAATGATGAAGCAAAAACACAGAGCACTTGATTATGACGAGTATGAAAGAGTTATCCTGAAAAGAAACAACCCCGAAATGACCGATGAAGAGATAGATGCGCTTATCGAAAAGATACATCGCAGTCACGAAGAAGAGCAGGAAGAATACGACCCCGAGGAGGAGGATACAGATGAATAAAGCGTTTATGCGGCATTTAAAGGCAGAGCTAATCTTACATAAAAACTCTGTGATGCTCATGCTGGGCCTTTATGCGCTGATACCCCTGTCTTATCTGATATCACGGGAGTTTTATTTTCTCGATTTTGAGGATTTTGATACACCAAAGCTTTCGCTGGTGGTATATATAGTGACGCTGATATTGGCAGTACTTTTCAGCACGTCGCTTTTCGGTGAGTGCCAGAGGGAAGAGAAAGCCGATGTGGCATTCTCGCTCCCCATAAGTGCAAAGAGCCGCTTTTTAGTAAAGCTGACTATGGCGGCAGGCGTTATGGTGATACCCTATATACTGGGTATGCTCATAATACTGCTTACAGCCCTTATCTATTCGGGCATACACGGCTACACTACCGATATCATACACGGCTGGGCGCTGTTTGCCGCAGCAGGGCTTGCAGGGCTTGTGTTTACTATCGCATTCAGCTTTTTATGCAGCACCTTTACATCATCACTTGCGGGCGCAAGGGCTGTGACCTGTATCGGCAGCATAGCATTGACGATACTGCCTATGTTAGCTTATGCGGTGATAATCCTCACCGCACATCTCGACATAGGAAACGATATACCGCTGTTTGCACAGGCCATTGGCTTTGGCGGATTGTATGCGATGGTCGAATATACACACAGCGGCTTCTTGGCAGAGTTTATTCTTGCAAATGGCTTGAATATAGCCATATCCTGTTTGATGATATTCATAGCCTATAAAGCATATTGTTCCCGTGAGAGAAAGAGCATATTCTCCTTTGCCCCTGCAAAGGGCTATATGCTGGTGTTTATGTTGATCTGCGGCGGGCTTGCTATGGCCTATACGATAGGCGAGACAGGCTTTCTGTCAGCAATTGCGATGGCCTTGGCTATCGCTGCGGTATATCTGCTCATACTCGTCAAAAAAGGCTTCGGCGCAAAGTGCTCTGTCAAGTGGGTATCGGGTCTGATAGCAGCAGAGGCGGTGTTTGCGGCAGTAATGCTCGTATCAATTATGACCGAGGGCTTTGGTATGTCAAAGCTGCCCGAGACTGAATCGGAAAAATACAATATACAGGTTGATACCAGAGAGGATGATCACTGGGAATGGTGTGACAATCTCAAAGAAAGCTACAGCATAGATGAAATGAAAAAGGTACACGAGATATTTGCTCGTTTTGAAAAATCATCGGGTTATGAGCCTGATCTCGGGCAGTTCGTACTTAAAGGAGTATACTCCGACGAACATATAGACAACGGGTATATGAGGATATATGTAACGACCGAAGTGATGGGTGAAAAAGAGAATAATACTTATATTGGTTTTGTTGATTCAGATTGCTATTACTACGTAAAAGGATCAGACTTGGAAAAGCTTGTAGCTGAGCTCAATGCTTTATAAAGAAAAATGCTGTACGTAAAATCGTACAGCATTTTTTATAAGCTTTTTTGAATTTTATTTCATATTGTATCTCTCGGCGTAGTTTTCAATGGCGAAATACAGGTAGATATCGCCGTCAAGGTTTTCATCTCTTTTCATAGAGATAACGAGGTCTTTCGTTGTTCTTGTAAAGCCTACCTCTTTTAGCTTGCCGTGCACTACGGGCGTACATTCCTCATACCCCTCGGGCAGCTTGCCGTCGAAAGTTTTTAAGAATGTCTCAAAGATAGCGTCAGTCTCTTCCATGGTGAGCTTGTCAATCTTCTCGGTGTATTTTTTGAGCTTGCCTTTTTCAAATGTAACAGTAGCGCTTATATCATACTCTTTTGGCAGCTTGACCCTGCCGCTTAGCATAGTGTCGGTCGTTCCGAGTGAGTATCTGGCGTAGGTCACTTTGCCATCTTCATCGTATTCGGCTGCGGTGTCTTTAGTCAGCTTGCCGCCTGTAACGTCGGTGAAGGTCTTTTCGTCCATACCGATAAAGTCGCTGCCGCCCTCGCCTATGAGAGGTGCCATAACATCGGGCGCTGTGACTACTACTGCCTTGTCTTCCTGTGAGCTGTCTTCCTGAGACTGTAAAGCCGTGCCGCCGTTATCCGAGCTGCTGCCCTTGTCGGCGCAGGCTGTTAAAGCCCCTGCTGCGATAACGAGTGCTGTTAAGAATGCAAAAGTCTTTTTCATATCCGTCTCTCCTTTGGTCTGTGTGTTTTCTTAATTATATAATAAAATGCCGTCTGTGTCAATGGATTTGGAGAATATTTTTACATAAAGAATGCACCCAAAGGGCATTAAATCGGGGTGTTACTAACGGAAGACTCAAAAATCTATAAGGAGAGATGAATCATGCCTATCACAATAGACCAGTATAAACAGAAAGTACTTGACGGATTTGAGTTTTCACAGGAGCAGCTTGAGGGCGCTGTGAGATTTATAAACGACCTTGAAGTTACCACCAAAAGACTCAGAGAGCGTGGCAAGACGGAGCTTGCAGACAAGTTATCTGCAATTTCTGCGGGCATAAGAGTAGTTATCACCGCTGATGTAAGCGGCAAGGACGAGCCGATAGGTGACATGACAAGACACGACTGGGAAGATGCCATGGCATCACTTGACGGCCTTGCTTCGATAATGACAGATTCGGATATAAGAAGCGACATCGCATCTGCTACAGGCGCAGGCGATAAGGAGCTTTTCGGCAAAGAGGGCGAGGAGCTTTTTGCGGGCATAAGCCTGTTCTCTCAGGTTCTGGAAATACCCGATGTGCCCGAGTTTGACAAGCACATATACAAGTCGTTCAAGCAGGATCAGAATCAGAGGGGCAACAATTTCTATGATGAAAGACCCAACGAAAGGCTTTCTGATGAACAGGTCAAGCAGATAGTTACAGAACTTACCGAGCCTGTTATCGAGAATGATAACTTTGACTTTAACAACATAAATCTTGACGGCTTTTCAGATGACCTTAAGGCCTATACTATGGGCTTTATGAATGATATGAATGCCCAGCCCGAGAATATAAATGAGTTAATGATAGACGTGCCTAAGATTGAAGACCTTGATCTTTCAAAGGATATTCAGGGCGGAAACGAGCAGAATAATGCTGACAACAAGCAGGCTGACGATGATGAGATAATCTTTGACCCGAATGAGTTTGGTAAGGATAAAAACATAAATGAAATAGCTCTTGACGGCGACGAGATCGTTGCTGATGACATTTTTGACGGTGATGAGAAAGACAAAGCGCTTGATGAGTTTGTAAACCAGCCCCAGGGAAATAACATCAACAATGAGGTCAAGCAGGAGGCAAAGAACGAGGGCGAGCTTGAAAACCTTGAAGTGATCGGCGATATTTTTGAGCCGCAGAATCAGACCTTTGACTATAACGAGGAAGAGGAGATAAAGGTCAACGCAGGCGACGACGGTGCGATCGACATGCTGCCCGACAGCCCTACAAGCATTGCAAATGACAGGCGCTTCACCTCACTTGATGACTGGAAGACGCTTAAAGATGACCTTTTGGTATTCCTGCCCGAAGGGCGTTTTGACACAGAGATAACAGGTGCAAACGGCCTGCCTATGACCTCGCAGGAGATACAGGCAGAGGCGGAGGAACAGCTTCGCAATCAGTTCAGAAGCGCCCCCGACTATACGCAGACAAAAGAGCGTGTGCGGTTTCTGACACAAATGCAGAAAACATTTGAGCGCAATAATACGCCCATGATAGAAGAGGACGCAAACGAGCTTGCCGAGAAGCAGCAGCACCTTGCCGAGCTTGACGCACAGATAGAGCAGCAGATCGCAAATGCCAAGGAGGACGCTTTAAAGGCCAAGGATAACTTCGACCCCGACAGAAAGGCCATAACAGGTATCAACAAAAGCGACACCGTCAAGGACTTTGTTCTCACCGAGGAGGGGGCTTCAAAGCTTAACAGACAGTCACGCTATTTGAATCTGGCTTTCAAGGATATAGCCGAAAAGCAGTCTGACAGAACGATAAGGAGAGCATATTCAGATCTTGCATATCTCACCGACCCGCTTCAGGGCAGCTTCTCAAAGGCAAGGCTTTCAAGACCTTATCTTACATCGCTTTCTTCCCTTATAAAGTGCGGCCCTAACTATGTTAATGACAGCATAAATAAGCAGAGAGAAACGCTCGGCAAAGACCTTAGCGATGCGATAAACGACATCAAGCACTATGCGGTAGAGGAGATAAAGGCGGAGAATCATCTTCAGAGGATAAAGCAGGACAAAGAGCGTACCCCCGAGGAAGACAAGAAATACCTCGAAAGGCTTTATAAGACCCATTCAAACCTCATAAAGACCTATGACAAGCTGACGACCTACAAAAATGACCCCGAGGGCAAGATAGAAGCGCACTTTCACGGCAGTATTGAAGATACACTTGCCGCTGTCAGCAGCTCTATCGGTTATATAAGGGGCGAGAAAATGGCTATCGAAAACGGCTGGGGCGCTGAGGATCTTGCAATACTCGGTGTTGTGGGCGCTATGGATCAGAGCCTTAGAAAGCTTGAACGTGAGGGCACGCAGGAGCAGAAGCAGGGCATTGAAGCGTTCAGAGACAAGTTCACAGCCCTTAAGGCAGCAGCTTACGGCACATACGCCAATACAAGCAAGGAGAAAAAGCAGATAGCCGAGCAGGTCAAGGCGCTGCTTGACGATAACGACAATTCACCCGCAGCACAGTACTGCAAGAAAACGGCGGCCGACAGCCGTCAGGCCTTTGACAATGCTTTCGCAGTAGTGAACAAGCAGTATGAAAGGCAGAGAACAAACGGCGTTTTTGATAATCAGATAGACAATGAAACGACACAGAACGTGCAGTATCTTAAAGATCTTTTCTTTGAAGCAAGAGATACAAAGGACGTTAAGAGATTTGCAAGCGAATATGTAAGGATAAAGACACAGCGTGGAAATAAGAAACTTGCGGATTCAGAGGCTTTCAGGGAGTTTGAAGATGATCTCACGGGCTTTGTATTCAGAAACGGCGATTACGTATCGGGAATAGGCATGGATATGTATTCCAAGATATATTCCGAGATATGCCGTGTGCAGGCCAACAAGTGCTCGCTCTACGGCCAGATGCTTGAAAACACCGCCGAGCAGATAAGAGAGGGCAGGCTGCCCGTTGATGAAAAGTATGCAGACGTCAAGACCGACAACAAGGTGAGCATGGCGCTTGCGGCAGACTATATAAGAAAGCACGATGAGCTTAAGCTCTCAGAGCAGATAAAGCAGGCCGCAGATATACAGAAGAGATTCCAGCAAAAGAGCCCGTATATAGAAAAGCTGCAAAAATTCTCGACCCAGAACTTAAAGTCGGCAATACATAACGGTATGGACGCTTTTACGCCGCAGCAGCGTTTGGGGCAGTTGAAAGAGGAAATAAACGTCAACGAGCTCAGCAGGTTTGAAAATGAAGACAGGCTGTATGATTCGCTTAACGACTCGGCAAGGGCGCAGAACAAGTATGTAAGCGACGTTGAAAAGACCAAGGCCGAGGCACAGCGCTTCCTTAATGAGCTTACCACCCTTAAAAACGGCAAGGCCGACAACTCGCTGCAATTTATGCGTATGTATCACGCACTTGAAGATGTTGTTAATCTCGAAAAGGGCTGCTCGCCTGCCGAGGTCTCGCAAAGGCTTAAGGCGCTCAACACCACCTCGAATGATTACTATGATAAGATTCATTCTCACACCTTTGCGGGAATATCTAAAAACGGCTCGGCCAGATATCAGAAATCATTTGACATTGCAAAGTGGACTGTCAGACAGGAGAACAAGCTCTCAGAGCAGGTGGTAGGCAGTATATCGGCTAACAGGCGTATGGATAAGCAGATAGCCGACACCAAGACCGCCAAGGATAATTTCTTAAACAAGCCTATCGACCTTGAAGATGCCAAGGGCAAGCTTGAAGAGGAGCTTAAAAGTGACAACATCAGCAACGATGAGGTGCTTAATGTCAGCGCAAAGCTCATCACCATAAACAAGTTCATTGAAGCGAAGAAAGCAAACCCCGAACTCGGTGATCTTACAAAGGGCGAGCTGATAAGCTCGAAGAATGAGATCATCAAGTCGGGTGAGCTTAAGCAGGCATATTATATGCTTGATCATGATGAATTTGTCAGCCATGTGCTTGATGGCAAGACGATAGTGAATGATATGTCAAACGCCAGAAAGGAAATGCAGAACAACCAGCAGATAATGCAGAATGCAAATCATGTTGAGCTTAACGCAAACAAGAACATTGACCCCAAGGTAAACCATATCTGACAGTGGCATAATAAAAGACTGATGCATATTTGCGTGCATCAGTCTTTTTGTGGTTTATCTGTTAACTCGCTTGAAGCTTACGCTGATAAGGTCAAGGCCGCCGAGGCCAAAGTGCAGGCGCATAACCGTGAAGCGTGAAAACAGCGGGAGCTTTTCGAGGGTGTTGCTCACAGGCTCGCCGCCCGTGCCGTTCCAGGTGAATGAGCCGTAGGGCGTTCCTAAACGGAACACCGTTACGGGCATCTGTGCCAGCTCGCTCTGCTTTGAGCTTGCGGTTATCGTCATATCGTAAAAGCCCAGCTCGGGCAGGTCAAGGGTGAAGCTGTAGTTCTTGCCCCGTGCAGTCTTTACAGCAGACAGGTCGATAGTCAGCTCGTCACGCAGGGTGAACACGCCGCCGTCTTCGCCGTCGTCCTCGGTGCTGTCATTTCTGCCCTCTATGACTATCTCCTCGTCCTCGCCCAGCAGGCGCTTCATAGCGTGGGTGCCAAGCAGGAAGCCGAGAATGTTTTTAGCGCACCTCGCAAGCTCGCCACGGGTCAGATCACCTGCTGCAAGGGCGGCGCTTACATTGTCGCTGCCCTGCTCGCCGTCGGGGCAGACCATATAGACGTCATTCTGCGCCATTACCATAGCCGCAAGGTCGCTGTTGTCGGGCTCTTTGCCACGGCGGTTTATGTGCGCCCACCAGTCGGTCATCACAAAGCCCTCAAATCCCCATTGTTCACGCAGAATGACCGTGTTTAGGTCATAGCTGCCCGCAGTCCACAGGCCGTTTACCTTGCCGTAGGTGGTCATAACAGAGCGGCAGCCGCCGTCACGTATAGCCATATGGAAGCCTTTGAGATATATCTCACGAAGCGCCCTCTCGGAAACTATCGTGTCAAGATTATGCCTGCCCGTTTCCTGATTGTTGCCGCAGAAGTGCTTGATAGTGCCCTCGACACCCTCGCTGTGCAGACCCTTAAGCTCTGCCACAGCCATAGCACCTGTGAGGTAGGGGTCTTCCGAGAAGTATTCAAAGTTGCGGCCGTTGAGCGGGTGGCGGTGAATGTTCATGCCGGGGCCTAAAAGGCAGTCAACTTTGTTTGCACGCATCTCTCTGCCCATAAAGGTGAACAGCTCGGTCACAAGCTCTCTGTTGAATGTTGAAGCGATGAGCGTTCCTATAGGCAGGCTGAAAGCCTTAGCCCCCGTGTCGAGCCTCATGCCCGAGGGACCGTCAGAGCAGCAGCCGCAGGGAACACCAAGTTCCGCAAGGCGCTTTGACACGCCGCCGAACGCCGAGGCAGTTCCGGGTGTTACCTTGGGCGAGCACATACCCTCGCCACGCACAAGGCAGTTAAGGTCATCATCTGTCAGCTGGGATATGAACTCATCAAGGGTGTGTTTGCCCTTTGCAACGTCGCCGAAGTGTATGCCCTTGTCGCCCGTGAATGGAATGTCTTCAGGGAGTGAAGCAAGCCTGCGCTGCTGCTCGTCATACTCAGCTGTCACAACGGTCTCTGACGCTATCTTGCCGCCTTTTCTTACCATTCGCTTAAAGGGCTTGTAGGGGGCGAGCGCCTGCTCAAGCTGTTCTATCACGGCGGGTCTGTCGCCAAAGAAATAGTCGGCATAAAAATCATCAACGGCGATAAGCCCCGTGTTGTTTATCGCTTTGGCACATATGAGCATTCTCGGCTTTTCGGGCAGCACCCAGCAGTTTTTGTGCCCCGTAATGCCGCTGTCGTCATAGACTGCGATATCACGAATATCCATTGATATCGTTATGTCAGCAGATTCGTTCGGTGCAAGGGTCTTTGTCTTTTCAAAGCCGCACAGCACATTTTCGGGCAGCGAAATATAATCATCGGGCACCTCGCAGTATTTGCAAAACAGCATTACCACGTTCTTGCCGGGGCGGCTGCCGGTATTCTTTACTGTAAAGGTGTAGCTCATGCCGTTTTCGGTCTTTTCTCTGCCTTTGAGTTTTGTTTCAAACTCTGTATACGAAAGCCCATAGCCGAAATGGTAGCGCACCCTGTTTTTTGCAAAGGTGTCAAAATATCTGTAGCCTACAAAGATATCTTCGACGTAGTCGTTGCTTTCCTTGCCGCCGAAAACGCCGTCAGAGGGGTAATCATCAAGGGAATATGCTATCGTGTCGGGCAGGCAGCCGCTGGGGGAGACTTCGCCTAAAAGCACCCTTGCAGCGCCCGTGCCGCCTGTCATTCCGCCGTGCCAGATATACATAACCGCCTCGGGGGCAAACTCGTCCATAAAGCTCATATCTATGATATTGCCCGTGTTTAGAAGTACTATCAGCGTGTCAAAATGCGCCCTGACAGTTTTGAGCATTTCACGCTCGCCCTCTGACAGACAGTAAGAGCCTGCGGTGTCGGTGTTGTCCATTTCCTCGCCTGCGGTGCGGCCTATGACTATGACCGCCTTGCCTGCGGTCTTTGCGACCCTTGCTGTCAGCTCGTCACTAAGCGGCATTTCCTTTTGCGACCATGGCTCGTTGCCCCAGCCCTCGCCGCTGTCATATGGGTTTTCGGCCACCCAGCTTTTGTAGGTGCCCAGCAGTTCCTTGTTGAGCAAAGCCCCTGCTTCGAGCAGGCCGTCTGCTATGTTTACTACCTTTGTGGCATTTACAAGCCCGCCCGAGCCTGTGCCGCTTTTGTAGTAGTCAAGCTGCACCCTGCCAAAGAGCGCAATTTCGTTTTTCGGGTCAAGGGGCAGAGCGCCGCCTTCGTTTTTTAACAGCACAGCACCCTCTGCGCACACCTCTGCGGCTTTATCAAGATACTTATTCCAGTCAAGTTTTTGCATAATGTTTCTCCTTGTTTATATCGTCATATCGTGTATCATCTCTATCAGCTCGGGTATCATGAGCTTTTGCGGGCAGTCGGCCATGCAGCGCCTGTCGGTGCAGCTTCGGCAGGAGTTATAAAACTCATCAATGTTCATTTTCATCTTCCGCATCGCCCAGTATTTCTTGCCGAGGTGGTAGTAGTTATACTGCCTTAGCAGTATATGCACCTCATACCCCTTGGGGCAGACACAGCGCTGGCACCTTGTGCATCTTATGGGCGAAAAATGCTCCGTTAGCCGTGATATAACTTCATCAAAGCTGAAATCACGCACGGGGTATTCCTCTTTCATGGCGGCGTCTGCCTGCTCTTTTGTGCCTATGCCGATAAGTGCGCTCGAAAAGGGTCTGCTTAGCACGCCGCCTATCAGTTCTTCGGGGGTGAACACGCTAAGTAAGCACCCCGCCGCATAGAGCTTGTTTAGTATAAGCCCCTTGCCCGCAAAGGCATCGTCTTCAAAAATGCGCTCGATTATGCCACGCTCTAAAATGTTGCCGCTTGTCTGAATAACATCGACCCGCTCATCAAGGGCGGCACGGCGTGCCACGCTGTAGTAATGCGTTGCTATGCCCGTAAAGCCTATCAGCCCTGCACGCTTAAGGTCGCAAAGCGCATCGAGCGCACCGTAGCGGCTGAAAGTCTCCTCCTCGTTTTTCTCGTCCACCTGATGAACAAAGTATATGTCGGGCTTTGTGCCAAGCGTTTCTATCGAGCGCTGCACCTCACGGAACATATCGTTGCCGTCCATAAACCTTGCTTTGTCGGAAATGATTATGTTCTCACGTCCGACTTTCTGTGCAAAGACGCCCAGCTTGTACTCTGCATCACCGTATTCTTCGGGAATGGCGGTGTCGTAGAGATTGCAGCCCATATTGTATGCGTGCATCATTATGTCAACCGCTTCGTCAAGCTCGGGGCTGAAATATTCGGGCAGAACGGGCACATTGCCACTTAGTATAGGTATTGTACCAAAGCCTATCTCCGACACCTTAAGGCCTGTGCTGCCAAGATCTCTGTATCTCATAGCTTGTCACACCACCCAAATGCATCATTAGCTACGTCTACGCCCTCTTTGTTTTCAAATACAACCTCGCAAAGCTCTTCGCAGAAAGCAAATGCCTGCGAGCCTATCTCCTTAACAGATGCGGGAATGAATATGCGTTTTAAGCTCTTGCACCTGAAAAACGCCCTTTCGGGAATGGCGGTCAGCTTGTTTGATATGTGTATCTCACCGAGAGCGCAACAATGCTCAAAGGCACGTTTGCCTAAAGTCACGAGCGAGTCGGAAAGGTCAATGCTTTCAAGGCTCTTGCAGCCGCTGAATGCCTGTGCGCCTATGCTCTTTATGCCGCCTGCATTGTCAGCCCTTGTAAGCCACTTGCTGCTTTTGAACGCAGACTTGCCGATAACCTCGGTGTCTTTTGAGAATGATATGTGTTCAAGCAGATTGCAGTCCATATACACTTCGTCTGCAATCTCCCTTATCCCATCGGGGAAGACAAGGTCTTTTATGTTGCCGGTGCTCTCAATAAGCACGCCGTTTTTGTCGAGCTTGAAGCAGTTTATGCACTCAGAGAATATCCGCCCGACAAGCTCGGGGTAGGCCTTGCTCTCTAAATCTCCGACGCTCTCCAGCGTGTAGGTCTTGCTGTCATAGAAGTGTATAGTCCGCAAGTTCAGGCAGTTTCTGAATGCAAAGTAATCAACTGCCGTGCGATTGCTTGCAAGTGTCAGCTCTTTCAGCTGCGTGTTGCCTGCAAATGCCCAGCTGCATATGCGGCTTATGCTGTCGTCAACAACAGCGCTCTCGCCACAGCGGGCGGCATCAATGAGCATACCGTTTACGATGTTGAAGCTGTCTTTCCTGCGTCCATTTTCAAGCCAGCCTGTTCCTGCAAAGGTGAGCCTGCCGCTGTTTTTAAAGCCTGCGGGGAATACTATCTCACTCACCCTTAAGTGGTCACGAAACGCCTCGTCCTCGGCTGATACTATATCGTCGGGCAGGCGCACAGCCGTGGCGTCGCCTTTGTATTTTATGATACCGTATTTTTTGTTTACATCAAAGCAGGAATACACGCTGCCGATCATCTCCTGCACACGCACGGGCAGCTTGTTGTCGGCGGTGTTTTTGCTTTGCGAAAAACGTGAGAATGAGTATTCCTCGCCGTCAAGAACTATAGTATCAACAAATGTGCAGCCGAAAAACGCTCCGCTTTGCAGATTTGTCTTGCTGTCTGCGGTTATGCGCCCAAGAGAGCAGCAGTCGGCAAAGGCGTGGTAGCCCACATGGCAGTCACGCAGTCTTATTTCTTTCAAGCCCTCGCAGCGCTCAAAGGCACGGCCGTCTATCGCTCTTATGTGAGACAGGTCAATGCTTTCAAGCGACAAGCACTCATCAAAGCACCGCTTGCCTATCTTAGTTATCGTATCGGAAAGTGTTATCTCTCTGAGCTTGCCGCAGCCTGCGAACAACTCTGCGTCAAGCAAGGTCACGCCGCTTATCTGCGCCCTTTCAAGCGAGCGGCAGAACGAGAACGCCCCGCGCTCTATCGCTCCTGCGTTAACGCTTATCTCCTTAAGTGAGGGGCATTTTTCAAAGGCGAATTTTTCTATCACGCAGTCGGGGGAGTTTATGATTATTCGTGTAAGCTTCGGGCAGCCCGAGAATGCATACTTGCCGATAATGCAGGGCTTGTCTATGATAAGCTCGCTTACGCTCTCATCGCCGCAATGGCTGTAGGGAGCATGATCTTCGCTGCTGTATGTGCGCTCGCTTGGGCGGACTGCGGCGGGCGTGCCTGTCTCAAAGCCCTCGTTTTCGAGCGACACGCACCCCCTGAACGCTGCAAAGCCAACACTCTTAAGCGCCGCAGGCACGTTAAAGCGCAGAAGCTTTTTGCAGTTTTCAAAAGCCCCTGCATTGATAGCCGTCAGCCCCTCGGGCATAACTACAGACTGCATACAAATGCAGTTTCTGAATGCGTTTTCGTGTATCTCACGCAGGGTGGAGGGCAGTATCACACGGTCAAGGCGCTCGTTGCCCTCAAAGGCGCTCTCGCCGATTATCTCAACACCCTCGGGTATCGTCACACGCTCCTCGCTGCCCGAGTATGACATAAGAACCTTGCCGCTTATGTAAAAATCGCTGCTTATCTGGTCGCTTATGCGCCTGATTATGTAGGGGATATCATTATCGCTCGCTATGCCGCCGAGGGTGTAGCTGCTGTCGTCTATGACTATGCGTTTGAGGTTGCTGCACCCCTTGAAAGCCCCGTCGTCTATCTCGATATCGGCGCTTTTGAGCGATACCTGTTCAAGGCTTATGCAGTTGCAGAAAGCGTTTGACTCTATGCGTTCAAGGCTTTCGGGAAAGGCTATCGACACTATGCCTTTCTTGTCAAGAAAACAGCCGCTGCCTATTTCCCTTATCCCCTCGGGAAGCTCAAAGGTGCGCAGGTTGACGTGCAGCTTGCCAAGCACGCCGTTTTCAAACTCAACCGACTGGAAAAGGCTCTCGGCTATGCTTCTGACAACGGGGTGAATATCCTCTTTTGAGATTAGCGCCGAGATGAGATTGTCGGTGTGAAAAGCACTGCCGTCCGAGAGGGTTATGTCTTTTATTTTCAGGCAGCCCGTGAAAACATCGTTGCCGAAATTCGAGCAGTCTATCTCGCTGTTAAGGCCTATCTCGCAAAGCTGTGTGTCGTTTGCAAAGGCTTGCGTATCAAGGCGCTTGACACCGTAGGCGTGGATCTTTCTAAGGCCGTCGCAGTAAAGAAATGTGCCCTTGCCGAGTGCCGTTACCGTGTCGGGGATAACTACCTCTTCAAGAGAGTGGCACCTGTGAAAAGCAAGCTCGCCTATGCGCTCAAGCCCCTGCGGGAAACTGATGTTTTTAAGCTGCCTGCAGCCCTTGAAAGCATTGTCGCCTATCTCTTTAAGGCCACCCGGCAGAGTAACATCTTCAAGCCACGCAAGCCCCTTGAAAGCCTCCTTGCCTATCACCCTCACATTATCGGGAATGACCACGCTGTGCGCATCGCCTTTATATGAAATGAGCGTGCCCTCTTGTATAATAAGATCTTCCTGCATTTTTATTTCTCCGTTTCTGCGAATATCAGAGTGAGTATTCTTCTGAGCTCACGCATACTGCCGCAGCTGTGCATCTGCGGTTTGAGTGCCTTTGTGCCCGCAAGCTTTTTCATAAAGTATGAAGCTATCTTCTTTGTATGCTCCATAGCGGAAAGCTCGTCATAGCACTCCTGCGCCATATCTGCCTGAGCGAGTATGAGCGAGAGCTTTGTCTCATATGTCTGCCTGCCTGTGAGGGTAGAAAAGATGAGCGGGTCTTCAAGGCCGAAGCGTGCTATCATCACGCCGTCTGCGCCCGTGTTTTCTATCATCCTTACAGCGTCTTCCTCGGAGTGTATGCCGCCGTTTGCTATCACGGGAATATTCACCGCAGCCTTTGCGGCGCTTATATATTCATACACAGGCTCGCCGTCGTACATCATATTTCTTGTGCGGCCGTGAACGGTTATCATATCCGCCCCCGAGTCTTCACACATTCTCGCAAACTCCGATACCACAACCCTGTCCTTATTCATTCCCGGGCGGAACTTTACCGTCACCGTCTTGCCGCTGCGCTTGCAGGCCTCTATTATCTTAGAGGCAAGCGGCAGGTCATTTATCAGAGCGCAGCCCTCGCCGTTTTTTACCACGTTAGGCACGGGGCAGCCCATATTTATGTCGATTATATCATAGTCTTTGGTATATTCGCCACGGCAGGCGTATTCAAATGCCGAGGGAACGCTGCCTAAAAGCTGCACGGCTCTTGGCGTTTCGTCCTCACGGGTATAGAGCAGCTTGGCGGTGGCCTTGTCGTTATATTTCAGGCCGTTTGCGCTGACCATTTCGGTAAAGCACAGCCCTGCGCCGAGCCGTCTGCACATTATCCGAAACGGGTAGTTCGTATAGCCCGCAAGCGGCGCCATAAGGACGTTGCTCTCTATGGTGACATTGCCGATATGCAGTTTTTTCAGGTAGCTTTCGCAAAATTTCTTCATAGCGATCTCCGTTTATGTAGTTTCTGTCAGCTTTAGTATAGCATTATTGCAAGGCTTTGTCAAGGAATGGCAAATGTTAAAAAGCTATTGACAATATACAATATTAAATGTTATAATATAGACAGAAAAAATACGATAACGTTTTAGACATATTGAAACGGAGGAGAGATTATGAAAAAAGGCTTTTTGCGCAAGGCGCTTGCCCTTGCCGTGGCTGCGACCCTTGCAGTCGGCGCAGTCCCCGCACAGCCGATAGCCGACTTTTTTGACGGGCTGACGCTGTCGGCTAAGGCGGCTGACCCTGTCAAGTATATTGATGAGGACGGTGTCGAGCAGACCATTACGGAGTATACTGTGCTTACGAGCAGTAATGACGGTCATCAACTTACCGGTGGCAAGTATGTTGTTATGGACGATGTGGAGGTAAGCGGGTCGCTTTATTGTACAGGCGATGTAGAGCTTATTGTTTGTGACGGCAAGACGCTGACTATCACGAATACAAGCGGTTGCAGTATATTCAATCTTTCCAATTCTGTCAAAATATTCGGCCAGAGTGACAACAGCGGTAAAATAATTGCAAACGCCTCAAATGAGACGTTCTTCGTGGACAGTTATAATCAGTATGGTGCCGTGGTAGAAGCTGTTTCTACAGATAGCACGGGCATCTTTTCTTGTGGAGATGTGCTGATAAAAGGCGGCAGCCTTGATGCCAAAGGCAATTGCAGTGGCATATATGCATTTAACAATGCTATCTTTGCAGGCGGTGTTGTTAATGCTGTATCTGAATCTGAGAACTTTTTTGGAGTTAATGCAGATACTATAACCAATGACATAAGCACTATCACCCTCTCCGGCGGTATTATCAAGTCTAACAGCTACAGCAAAGACCTCACGATCGCCGAGGGTAAAACCTACGCCACTCCCGACGGCGGCGAGTATACAAGCACTAGCGGCATAAGCGCAGCCGCTGCCGAAAATACCCTCCTCGCCCCCAAGAACGCAGGCTACGTTTTCTACATAAACGAAGCAGGCGAGGACGATATGCTGCAGCCCGGGCAGTATACCGAGCTTAAAAGCAGCATGGGCGGTCAGACTCTTGACGGCGGCACGTATGTTGTTAAGAACGATGTGACGATAAGCGGGCAGCTTAACTTCACAGGCGACACCAAGCTTGTTATCATGGACGGCAAGAAGCTGACGGTGACGAATGAGGAAGGCGTGGGCATATTAATCCAAAAAGACCCTAATGATCTTTTTAGTGATAAAGACCTTTCCATATACGGTCAGAAGAACAGCACAGGCAAGCTGATTGTTGAGTCAACTGATCACTCGGTATCCATAAAAAACTACAAGCAATACGGCTGTGATGTGTCGCTGCATGCAACTGGTTATTATCGTAAAGGCCTGTGTGCAAGCGGCAATGTGGTCATGTCGGGCGGAAGACTTAATACTGTCTCCGAGAAAGATTCGGGCATATATGCCGATAATGTGATACACTTTAACAAGGGCATTGTGATTGCTGATAATAAATCAAGCGGCGCAGATATATTGAACTTAAATAAAGTATTCTTTAACGGCGCTGTAGTCACGGCTGATAAGTACTATGATTATGGTGATAATATTCTCGTATTGTCAAAGGACTACACCAACGGCACATCAAACTTTGTCGCAGGCACACAGCTCACCGAGACTGACACCAACGGCAAAACGCTGATGCCGCAAGGCACAGTCCCCTACATAGACGAGAACGGCGATGAGGCGTATTTGATGCCGGGGGAGTATACAGAGCTGACACAGGCTTCGTTTGAGGACGATTACAAAACACTCGAAGCTGGAACATACTATGTAAGTGAAAATATCACGTTTGGTTATCAGATTGTATTAAATGGTGATGCTACGTTTATTATCAAAGACGATGTAGAACTTAATATCGACTCGATTTGTCCTATATTTGCATATGGAAAAACCTTAACAATTACCGGACAAAGTAAAGGAACTGGAAAATTAAGTGTTAACGGATATGACGGTATAGAGTGCAAGAACTATATCCAAAATGGTGCTACAGTAGTTGCTATAGGTAATAGTAGCGGCTTTGGATTAAATGCAGATAATGATATAACACTAAACGGTGGTATGCTTGAAGTACAAAATGGCATACAGTCCAAAGAAGGCACTATCACCCTTACTGGCGGCACGGTCAAAGCAGATAGCTACAATATAGTCCCCACGATCGCCGCAGGCAAGACATACGTTGACGAGCAGGGCAATGAGTACACCTCCGAGACCGAGAACTTAGCCACGGCTGTCGCAGGCAAATGGATAGCCGAAAAGTCCGCAAGCGTGCCCTATATCGGCGCAGACGGTAAGACTAAGTACGCTTTGGCAGGGCAGTATACAGAGCTTAGTGATGTGCTGGTGGAGAAGAACATTAACAATGGTTACTATGGAATTCCCGGCGGCATATATGTTATCAGCGGAAGTATTGATAAAAGCGAAATGGAGATATTTTTCAAGAACGCTGACACTACTCTGATAATCAAAGACAGTGCCGAGCTAAAAGCAAGATACATAAACGCTTATGACTTAACAGTTTTCGGGCAGAGTGGCAATACGGGAAAACTGATAGTGAACAATACCTATAATAACGGTAGTTTGGACGGCTTGGACTGTGGTCAATACATACAGTATGGCGCGGATGTTTCACTTTATTCAACTGAAGGCATCGGCATATGTGCGTTTGAAAATATAATATTAAATGGCGGCAGGTTCGAAGCAAATAGTGCCGCTGAGAATTATAATGGCATAAGTGTCTATGACGGTCGCACTATCACTCTTGCAGGCGGCACAGTCAAAGCAAGCAAATACAAAATAGCCCCAACAATCGCCGAGGGCGTGACTTACCTCGACGAGGACGGCAACATATACACTAACACTACAGGCATAACCGCCGACGCAGCCGCAGGCAAGCTGCTCACCCCCGCCTATACCATAACCTATGTCCTCGGCGGCGGCACAAATGCGGCAGCTAACCCCGCAGCCTATACTCCCGGCACGGCAGTCGCACTCAAAAACCCCACAAGAACGGGCTATACCTTCACCGGCTGGACTATGAACAGCACGGCGGTGACATCTATACCTGCCACAGCCACGGGCGATATCACACTCACAGCCGGCTGGTCGGTAAATTCCTACAAGGTGACGCTCAACACCAACGGCGGCACAATAAACAAGGGCAACGTGACCCGCTACACCTACGGCACAGCCAAGACACTGCCTACAGACGTAACAAGAGAGGGCTACACCTTTGAGGGCTGGTATGCAAACAAAAACCTCACAGGCAACCCTGTCAAGAAGATAACCGCAGGCAGCACGGGCAGCAAGACCTACTACGCCAAGTGGTCGGCTATCGACTGCACTATCACCTACAACCTTAACGGCGGCAGCAACAACGAAGCAAACCCCGACACCTACAACGCAGACAGCGAGGACATCACTCTTGCAGCCCCCGAGCGTGAGGGTTACACATTCACAGGCTGGACGTTTGAGGGTCAGACCGAGCCGACCAAGGACGTGACAATAGCGCAGGGCAGCACGGGCGACAGAGAGTTCACCGCTAACTGGTCGGCTATCGACTGCACTATCAGCTATAAGCTGAACGGCGGCAGCAACAACGAAGCTAACCCCGACACCTACAACGCAGACAGCGAGGACATCACTCTTGCAGCCCCCGAGCGTGAGGGTTATGCTTTCACGGGCTGGACGTTTGAGGGGCAGACCGAGCCGACCAAGGACGTGACAATTGCGCAGGGCAGCACAGGCGACAGAGAGTTCACCGCTAACTGGCAGATAAACACCTACAAGGTGACTTTCGCAGAGGGTGCAGCAGACGAGCAGACAGTTGAGCACGGCAAGGCCGCCGCTCAGCCCGCCGACCCCAAAAAGGAAGGCTATATATTCATGGGCTGGCTGCTTGGCGACAAGGCGTATGACTTTGAGACACCCGTGACGGCTGATATAACTATCACACCCGACTGGGAGGAGATAGTCTACACCCTCGTTCCCGCCGTAGCACCTACTTGTGAAGACGACGGAAACGACGAGTACTACACAGGCTCGGACGGCAAGTTCTATGTCAAGCAGGAGGGCAAGTACACAGAGACTACCCTTGCCAAGGTAACAAAGGGCGCATACGGCCACAAGCTTGTCAGGGTGGATTTTGAGGACTCGACCTTTGAATCAGAGGGCAATATCGAGCATTATAAATGCGAGCGCTGCGGCAGGCTCTTTGCTGACAATAAGGCTAAGGACGAGCTGACGCAGGAGGATGTCGTTATCCCCAGGAAGGTGAAGAAAAAGATCCTTGGTGATGCTGACGGCGACGGCAAATTCACAGTAAGAGACGTAGCTCTCGTTAAGCAGTATCTTGCAAACTGGAAGGTAACTATCGACCTTGATAACTCCGATATCAACGGCGACGGCAAGGTGACAGTCAAAGACCTTGTCTACATGAAGCAAAAGCTTGCAGGGTGGAATACCGAATACTTTGACAGATAACATATCAATGCCCCCGATGAGTTCGGGGGCGTTTTTTATACGGCGATCGTGTTGAAATCCGTTTTGATTTATGGTATAATGGGCTTATAAGATTACGGCTTGAAACACACAGAGGTGAAAATATGAAACTGAAAAAGACACTTGCGATACTTGCAGCGGCTGTAATGAGCCTGTCGGTATTTACTGGCTGCGGAGATAAGAACGACAGCTCGTCCGTTTCGGCAGGGGAGAGCAGCGGCGAATCCTCCTCACAGGGCGGCAAAGCATCTGCTAACCTTTCAAGAAGCGGCGAGGTAAGAGATATAAAGGCGTCAGACCTTGTAGCTGAAATGACCGCAGGCTGGAATCTCGGCAACTCGCTTGATGTGTTCGACGGCGAGGGAGTATCTACTGAGACGGGCTGGGGAAACCCCAAGACCACGCAGGAGATGATCGACGGCGTGCGTGACAAGGGCTTTGATGTCATTCGCATACCCGTGACCTGGGGCAACCATGTTGACGAGAACTATACTATCGACACCGATTGGCTCGACAGGGTGCAGGAGGTAGTCAACTACGCTTATGACGACGGGCTTTATGTTATCATAAACTCCCACCACGAGGAGGAGTGGCGCATACCCGACAACGAGCATATAGATGAAGTCGATAAGCAATCGACGGCTATCTGGAAACAGGTGGCAGAGCGCTTTAAGGACTACGGCGACCACCTTATCTTTGAGGGGCTGAACGAGCCGAGAGTAAAAGGCTCGCCGCAGGAGTGGAACGGCGGCACGGAAGAGGGCAGGCACTGTGTTGACAGGCTAAACAAGAGCTTTGTTGATACCGTGCGTGCGACAGGCGGCAACAATGAGAAAAGGCTTCTGCTGCTGACCACCTACGCTTCGTCCTGCCTTGCAACTGCGGTCAAGGACGTGGCTATCATCGAAGACGAGCACATAGGCTTTTCTATACACGCATACACCCCCTATGCCTTTACCTACGCACCGGGGGAGAGCTGGGAGCTTTTTGAGTGGGACGGCACCCACGACGGCGAGATACAGGACGTTATGCTAAGGCTCAAAAAGACATTCGTTGACAACGGCATACCTGTTATCATAACCGAGTACGGCGCAGTCAACAAGAGCGGCAACGATGCCGAGGTGGCAAAGTGGGCGACCTCCTACATAGGCTTTGCCAAGAGCGCAGGCATACCATGCGTGTGGTGGGATAACGGCTACTATATAAGCGGCAACGAGCTTTTCGGCATATATGACCGCAGCCATTGTGACTGGTATACCGATACGGTCGCTGATGCGCTGATAGAGGCAGCTAAATAATGCATAATTCATAATGCATAAGGCATAATTGAGGTGTCTTGATTTATCCGCAAGCGGATACTGATTTATCCGTAAACGGATAAATCGCAAGTTTTGCTGTGCAAAACGTTGGCCTTACGGCGGACGGATACGGCGGACGGATCAAAAAACAACACCCCGAGAATCTGATTTCCTCGGGGTGTTTGCTTTGACATATTTTAATACGCCCGAAGGGCGCACCTTCATTATGCATTATGCATTGAGCGAAATGCTCCTTACCTTTTCTCTTAACGGCAGAACGAATGGCGGTGATACCGACAGCTCGTCTATGCCCATTCTGATAAACTGCTCGGTGAGTGTGAGATCTGCTGCAAGTTCGCCGCAGATGCCTATCCAGGCGCCGTTTGCGTGGGCGTTTTTTGCCGACATCTCGATAAGGCGGAGTACAGCTTCGTGGTGAGTATCGGCAAATGCTTCAAGCTTTGCGTTCTGCCTGTCGCAGGCAAGGGTGTACTGGGTCAGGTCATTCGTGCCTACGCTGAAAAAGTCCACCAGCGGTGCGAGCCTGTCGCTGATAACAGCCGCCGCAGGGGTCTCTATCATTATGCCTACCTCGGTGTTCTCACCTATGCGTATTCCGTCGGCAGTAAGCTCTTTTTTGACCTCATCGCACATCGCAAGGCACTTTTCCACCTCGGAAACACTCGTTATCATCGGGAACATTATTCCGAGGTTGCCGTAAGCGGAAGCACGATAGAGCGCACGCAGCTGTGTGCGGAATATCTCAGGGCGTGTCAGACATATGCGTATAGCCCTGAAACCAAGTGCAGGGTTGTCTTCCTTTTCAAGCCCGAAATAGTCTATCTGCTTGTCAGCGCCAATGTCGAGGGTGCGGATTATCACCTTTTTGCCCGCCATGCTTTCGAGCACCTTTTTGTATGCCTGGAACTGCTGCTCCTCGGTGGGGTAGTCCTCGCTTTCGAGATAGAGGAACTCGCTCCTGAAAAGCCCTATGCCGCCCGCATCATTTGCAAGCACCGCACCTATGCCGCCTACGCCGCCGATGTTTGCATAGATGTTTATTTTCCTGCCGTCAAGGGTGATGTTTTCCTTGCCCTTTAGCTCCTGCAAAAGCTGCTTTTTGCGTGAGTCTTCTGCCTGCTTTTCTTCAAAGCGCTTTACAGTTTCCTCATCGGGTGAGATGTATACTTCGCCTGTATGGCCGTCAACTATCATTAACTCACCGTCGCTCACAGCGCTTAAAAACTCCTCGCCAAGCCCGATAACGGCGGGAATGTTCATATTCCTCGCAAGAATCGCCGTGTGGGAATTTGATGAGCCGAAAGCCGTGACGAAAGCCAGCACCCTGTCCTTGTCAAGCGATACGGTCTCGCTTGGTGCAAGGTCATCAGCGCATACTATCATCATTTCGTCGGTGCTGTTTTCGCTGCTGCCGCTGTCTGTCAGGCAGGCGATAAGGCGGTTTGATATGTCCTTGACATCAGCAGCACGAGCCTGCATATATGCATCGTCCATGCTCGCAAACATCTCGGCAAAGTTATCCGAGGTGACTGCCACGGCATACTCTGCGTTGACCTTCTGTGTCTCAATTATGCTCACGATAGACTCGTTGTAGTCTTCATCATCAAGCATCATTATGTGTATCTCAAAGATCTCGGCATTGGCTTCGCCGACTTCTTTCAGCGCCTTGTCGTGAATGGCTGTCAGTTGTTCGACTGCTTTTTGCTTTGCGGCCTCAATGCGCTCTATCTCTTTTTTCGGGTCATCGACAGATACTCGCCTTACCTCGGCTGCCTGCCTTTTAAAGAGCGATACTTTTCCTATCGCTATCGCCCCGTAAACTCCCTTGCCCTTGAATACAGTCATTAGTGTATCACCTCCGCATTAGGAAAAAGACACAGCTGTCAAAGATTAGCCTGCATAAATTCCTCTATGCCCTTAGCTGCTGCTTCTTCATCGTCGCCTGTGACAGTGAATTTCACCGTGTCACCGCACTTTACACCAAGCCCCATGAGCTTCATAAGAGCTGTGGCGTTGATTGTTGGCTTGCCCTCTTTTTCAATAGTTACCGAGCTTGAATAGCCCTTGATGAGCTTTACAAGATTGCCCGCAGGTCTTGCGTGTATGCCTATCTCGTCCTTGATAGTGTAGGTAAATTCTTTCATAGTGTTCACTTTCCTCTCTGTTAGTTTTGATTTATCTGCCGCATCTGTTCCGCTGTCGGATATGATGCTATTGCACCTTTTTTCTGCACGCTCACAGCACAGAAGCTGTTTGCAAAGTCAAGACACTCGCAAAGATACTGCATGGGTATCTTTTCAAGCGCTGCTTTTGTGGTGCCTTTCTGACCGAGCTTCCACAGGAAAGCCCCCGTGAAGCCGTCGCCCGCACCTGTTGTGTCAATTGCCTTTACGGGCTTTGCAGGCGAGAAGCCCTGTGAGGTCTTCGTAAAGGCGTAAGCCCCCTTGCTGCCCATAGTGATGAGCGCCAAGCTCACACCCTGCGAAAAGAGCCATGCTGCACTCTGCTCGGGTTCTGCCGTTCCCGTGACGAATTCAAGCTCGTCCTCCGAGAGCTTGACTATGTCGCTGAGCGGAATAAACTCCCTCACCGCATTTTTAAGCGCCTCTTTGCTTTGCCACAGATTAAAGCGCAGGTTCGGGTCAAAGCTTATTATACCGCCTTTTTTGCGCATTATATCTATCGCACGCAGGTGAGCCTGCTTCATCGGGAAATCGCCTATGTCCACGCTGCAAAAATGCAGCACCGAGACCCCGTCGAAGAACTCCTCCTTCACCGCTTCGGGCGGCATGAGCATATCAGCACTCGGGTTTCGGTAGAATGAGAACTCCCTGTCGCCGTTTTCTTTGAGCGTTACAAAGGCAAGGGCGGTGTTGGCTTTGTCGGTAAGGCTTATGCAGCTTGTATCGACGCCCACCTCGTCAAGCCTTCTGATTATCCTGTGCCCGAAAAGGTCGTCGCCCAGCTGGGTTATCATTCTCGATTTGCCGCCGAGCACCGAGTAGGCGGCGCAGACGTTTGCGGGCGCACCGCCCACCTTTGGCGCAAACGAGCCTATCTCGTCAAAGGGGCAGCCGCTTTTGTCGGGAATAAAGTCTATCAGCGCCTCGCCGATAGCTGCGAGTATATTATCCATCATAGGTCACCTCAATGCTTTCAAGCTCGTATAGTCTGCCGTTTACACCATACACAGCAAGTTTCACTTGTATGTCGTCGGGGTACATTCTTGTGGATAGCACCCTCTCGCCGCCGCCGAGATATACCTCCAGCGATGATTTATCGGCAATTATTCTTATGCTGCGGCAGTCTTTTATTTGTGCATACCTCACATCACGCCCGCAGCCTGCGGCGTCTGATAAGAACTTAAGCGAGAACTCATCGCTCTTGTATTCGAGGGTGAGTATGTTTTCAAGCGTTACCGTAAAATCGCCCTGCGTCTGCCCGATAAGCTCAAAGGGGAGAGTTATGCTGTTTGTCTGCCCTAAAGCCCTTTCATTTCTGCGAAGCGCTTCAAGCTCTCGTATAGGCTGCTGATAAACTATGCCGCCTTTTTGCGTAAGCTCTCTCGGCAGGGTCAGACAATGCTGCCAGCCTGAGCTTACCGTGGGGTTTGTGTAGGGTATGTCGCCTATGCCCTCCCAGCCTATGAGAATTTTTCTGCCGTCGGGGGCATCGAATGTCTGCGGTGCGTAGAAATCAAAGCCGCAGTCCCACTCTCTGTATCTGCCTGTGTCTATGCCAAGATAGCCCGAGCTGTAGACGTTTTGCGAAAAGTATTTCTCGTGCTTAAGCCCCTGCGGCGATATGCTTAAAAACCTTTTGCCGCCAAGCTCGAATTCATCGGGGCATTCCCACATATAGCCTGAGTCGGGGGTGCGCAGCTCCTCCTCGAATTCCCAGTTTATCAGGTCTTTTGAGGTGTAGTATAGCACACAGCCCTTGTCATCGAGCGTCCTTGCGCCGAGCACCATTTTGTATATGCCGTTTTCCTCCCAAACCTTTGGGTCACGCACATGGCATGAGCAGTAGTCGGGGTAGTCGGCGTTTGTGAGCAGCGTCTTTTTCTCGCTCATCGTCACGCCGTCTTTGGTGGTGACAAGAATGACGTTTGCCCCTCTGCCTGAGGTGATGTAGTCGTGCTCGCCCTCATCCTTGACGTTGCCCGTGTAGAAGAGATACAGCGTGTCGCCCTTTACAAAGCCGTAGCCCGAGTAAACGCCGTCTTTGTCATCAGCGCTGTCGGGGCGCAGCACCGTGCCGGTGAAGCGCCAGCTCAGCATATCGGGGCTTTCAAAGTGCCCCCAGCATTTGCCCCCTTTTCCCTCTGCGCTCTCGGGGGCATACTGGAAATAAACGTGATATTTGCCGTTAAAGAAGCTCAGCCCGTTGGGGTCATTGAGCCAGCCGCTCTGCGGCTCTAAGTGAAGTGCCTGTCTGAAGTTATTTTTCATGTAAACACTCCTTTTTGTGCGGTTACTTTTTCGTTGCTATCAGCTTGTCAAGATAGGTTACGTCGCCGTCTGCTGCCTTGACTATCTCTGTGTAATCGTCGGGATTTGTGATGATTACGGGGGTTATCGTCTTGTAGCCCTTGTCCTTGATAAGGGGAATGTCAAAGGTTATGAGCGTCTGCCCTCTTGTCACCCTGTCGCCCTCGGCAACGTGAGCGGTGAAGCCCTCGCCGTTCAGCTCAACTGTGTTTATACCTATGTGAATGAGCAGCTCCATGCCGTTGTCAAGTGTCAGGCCTATTGCGTGGTGAGTATCGAACAGCGTGCTTACCTCGCCGTCAGCAGGGGCAACGACCTTGCCCTCGGCGGGGTCAACTGCTACACCCATGCCCAGCACGTCGGAAGCGAATGTCTCATCGGGAACGTCTGCCATAAGAACAGCCTTGCCCTTAAGGGGAGAATAAACGTCAGCGTCGTCGTAGTTCTCTGCCGCCTTGACCTCTACAGTTTCTGTCTCGGCTGCGGGGGTCTCTGCTACTTCTTCTTCGACGGGGTCTTTGTATAAGAACCAGGAAAGCCCAAATGCTACTACGCTTGCTACAGCAAAGGTGAGCAGATAGCCCACAAAGCTGTCAGTCGTGATAAGGAAGCCGAATATGCCCGTAACGCCGTTAGCTGTTGCATAAACGTTCATAACAGATGCTACCGCAGCGCCGCACGCACCGCCGACCATACCTGCGATAAGGGGCTTGACAAATCTTACGTTGACACCGAATATAGCAGGCTCGGTAATGCCCATAAATGCCGAGAGAGATGCGGGCAGAGCCATTGATTTCGTTTTCTTGTTGTGTGTCTTTACCGCAACTGCAAGAGCGGCAGCGCCCTGTGCAACATTTGCGGCTGTTGCGATAGGCATCCAGATGTTCTTACCGTTGTCGGCTATCATTGAAAGCTCGATAGCGTTATACATATGGTGAACGCCTGCAACTACCGTAGGTGCATACGCCGCACCCATAAGGAACGAGCCTATGCCGAAAGGAATTGATATGAGCCACTGTGCGCCCGAGAGCACCCAAGTCTCTATCTGCGAGAATACAGGGCCTATAACTGTCATTGTAAGGAAGCCTGTAACGAGTACCGATACAAGCGGTGTCACGAACAGGTCAAACATCTCAGGCACCTTCTTGTGCAGCCATTTCTCGATCACCGAGAGCAGCAGTACTGCAATAACTACGGGTATAACGTGCCCCTGATAGCCCGTGGCGTTAATATCCCACAGGCCGAACCACGACCATAGGGTAGGTAAGTCTGAGCCGTCGCCCACGCTCCATGCGTTAACAAGGCTCGGGTGTATCATTATCATACCGATAACAGCGCCGAGGTAAACATTGGCACCGAATATCTTTGCCGCACTTACTGCAATAAGTATCGGCAGGAAGGTCAATGCTGCGTTAGAGAAAATGTCGAGCAGATGATATATCTGCGTGTCGGCTATGTCGGGGAATGCCTTTGACAGACCGCCCAGAAGCCCGCACAGAAGACCCGTCGCTACAATTGCGGGAATGATAGGCACGAATATATCGCCTAAGGTCTTTACTGCCCTTTTGTACCACGGCGAGGCTGCTGCGGCTGCCTTCTTGACATCGTCTTTAGATGCTGCCTCTACTCCTGCAAGATCTATGAACTCGTCATATACCTTGTTTACTGTGCCTGTGCCTATGATTATCTGAAGCTGCCCTGCCGCCTCAAATACGCCCTTTACGCCGTCAATGCCCTCGAGCACCGACTTTTTCACCTTTGAGTTATCTGCTATGACAAGCCTTAAGCGTGTTGCGCAATGTGCAGCACTTGCAAGATTTTCCTTGCCGCCTATGGCGGAAAGGATTTCTGATGCACACTTGTTATAATCCATACTCTTCACCCTTTCATATATTCGTCTGAGTTACTGAAAGCCTATCACAATAATATGTGATAACGGTTTCATATCGTATGTATATTATAACACAGTTTATCTGCCCTGTCTATTGACGTATTATCAGAATTGCAGGGTGCTTTTCGGTAAGTTTCACACAGTTTCACATCGAAATCAGGCTATTTTCTACAAACGTGCGGTAGATTCTCTTTCGATTATATCATATTCAAGCTGCATTATGCGGTGAACGCTGCTGCTGCCTTTCATCTCATTAAGCAGCATCTTGGCCCCCTCTATGCCTGCCGTCTTGTAGTGCAGGTGAACAGATGACAGCGGCACATACAACAGCCTGCCCATTCTCGAATCGCCCACAGCGCCTATCATAACATCATCGGGAATCCTGATATTATTCTCCCGACAGTAGAGCATTACGCCTGCGGCGATGTTGTCGGTGGCGCAGAATATGCAGTCGGGCTTTTTCTTTTGCGTAAATATCCGCCCTGCCTTTTCGTAGCCCGACTCCATGCTGAATTTAGCTATCTCGCACAGGCTTTTGTCGAGTTCTATTCCTGCCTCTGCCAAGGCTTTTTCAAAGCCCAAGCGCCTGTCCCGCCCTGCTGCATTGTCCTCGGGGTTTGCGCCTATGAACGCAGGAACTTTCGCTCCCTTGTCAAGCATAAGCTTGGTCATGCTGTAGGCAGCACCAAGGTCGTTGTGACATACGCAGTTGAAGCCCATAAGCTTCTGCCCCACGATTATCGCAGGCACACGCATTTTTGAGAGCAGCGAGCGGTGCAGGTCGGTAAATACGCTTGCAAGGAGTATCACCCCGTCAACACGGTTCTGCCTGAAAAGCTCCAGCGAGCTTATCTCACGGTTATAGTCATTGGCGGTGTTGACAAGCAAAAGCTCAAACCCCTCTGCCCCCAGCACCTCGCTTATCCCCTCGGTGACACGGGATATGCTCTCGCTCGAAAGCTTCGGCAGAATGACGCCCACCAGCTTTGTGACCTTTGAGCGTACCGTCCTTGCCGAGTAGCTGGGCATATAGCCCGTGCTTTCAAGGGCGGCTTCTATCTTAAGGCGCTTGTCCTCGCTGAGATATCCGTCATTGAAATATCTGCTGACAGCCGAAACGGAAACCCCTGCCGCCTTTGCAAATTCGGTTATATTCATATATTTCGCCTCTCTTTCACTGTGATACTGATTTCATATATTATACCATATTTTTCACATAAAATCAATACCCCTGCACAAAAAAGTTATAGCCCTAATCGGGCGGCTTTTCTTTTGCTCCCACTTTACAAATAATGAAAAATAAGTTATAATGTAATAGACGCTTATATTAAATAACGGAGGAAAATGATTTGAAGCAGAGCAGGTTTCGCAAGCTCTCGGTGCAGCTTATTGTTATGACTGTTATGCTGTTTATTGTGGGAACGGCTATCGGTGCTGTGCTTTTGTATACGGGCAGCAGAGATATGTACCTACAGGCCAAGGACGATATGATATCCTACGACCTGAAAGAAATGGGCAAGTTTTTAGATGAGAACGTCTGCGTAGACTGGCTCTTTGAATACGCCCGTGAGCATGATGACTTTAACCATAAGCTTTTGGACAGAGAGTTTGACACTATACAAGAGATACAGATCGAGAATGATCTCTACGAAAAAGATACAAAGACCAAGGCTGAAGTGTATAGGTCGCTTGATGCAGATCAGCAGTCGCTTATGGCAAAATATGAGTATATGAATTTTGGCAATTACTTAAGCTCATCTTATCAGATGACGGATTATGAAAAGCTCTACTGCATACAGGTGGGCAGCGATAAATGCGGCTTTGTTTACTTTGATGCGATAAAGACGGACAGACCCGACACGGCTGTTTTCAGGCCGGAAGCATCGGGCGTGACGTGGGATTACAAGGAAGAAGACCACCCCGCCATTGAAAAGCTCAGAGAGGGCAGCGGCGATATGGCCTTTGAAATTGCCGCCATAGATACGAGCAACAAAGCCACCAGCTACATCGGTTATCTGCCGCTTGGCAGCGGCGAAGCCGCACTTTGCATAAGCTATGACTGGGCGCCATTCCAGAAACAGCTTATGAGCAAGGTGATAATACTTGTTCTCGTGCTGCTGGGCGCTATGCTGCTGACCTGTGTGCTGATTCTGGTGTTCCTGCGCAGGATAGTCATAAAGCCCCTCAACACCGTACAGACCGCCATGCTCGGCTATATGGAGGAAAAGGACAGCACGCTTGTCAAGGATAAGCTCGAATCTGTCAAGACCCAGAACGAGATACAGATGCTGTCAGAGAATTTCGAGGAGCTTACCACAGAGATCGACAGCTACATCAGCAGTATCAGAAAGCTTACCCGTGAGGTAATGGAAGCCTTGGCGCAGACCATAGATGCCAAGGACAAATACACAAACGGCCACTCGTTCCGTGTGGCGCTCTATTCAAGAATGCTTGCCAAGGCGCTCGGCCTTTCAAAGCAAGAGCAGGAAGCTATCTACGATATGGGGCTATTGCACGATATCGGCAAGATAGGCATACCCGGCGCTATCATCAACAAGACCACCAAGCTCACGGAAGAGGAGTATGAGACTATCAAAAAGCACCCGATATACGGCTATGAGATACTTTCAAAGATAAAGTCGATGCCCGAGCTTTCGATAGGCGCACGCTATCACCACGAGCGTATTGACGGCAGGGGATACCCCGACGGCCTTAAGGGCGACGATATACCCTACATGGCAAGGATAATCGCCGTAGCCGACAGCTACGACACTATGACATCAAACCGCAGCTACCGTAACTTTCTTTCGCAGGACGTGGTGAGAGAAGAGATAGAAAAGAACATCGGCACCCAGTTTGACGAAGCCCCCGCAAGGGCTATGCTCAAAATAATCGACAGCGATAAGCTGTATATGCTGCACGAATGATAAAAAACAGAGGTATCACTTATTTGTGATACCTCTTATGTTTTGCTCGGTTTACATTCCTGCGGGGTAGAAAGTCATTCCCTCGGCGCAGTCACGCATATTGTCGTTCCAGGTAAGTGTACCCTGACGCATAACGAATACCGCCGTGCCGTCTGTGTAGTGTACCTTTACGTCTTCGTTGTTTTCGTCTTTCCTATTAGTCTCGGTGTATTTGCCGTTTGAGCATTCCATTGTTGCATTTTCTGTGTTGTATGTGCAGGTGTAGTGCCATGTTTCGTGACGGAGTGTCTCACCGGGGCTGTAGCTCCAGTCAACGTCTGCATAGAAGCCGTCATCATCAGCATTTATTGATATTATGCACCTGTCGCAAGCCCATACGCCGAGATAGTCTTCAGACTTTACGCCCTCTGCTGTGCGGGTGAGTGTGTCGCCGCTTTTTTGCGCGATCCGCTTTTTTGCGCGATCGGTACGAACGAAGTTCGTACACTCGTGCGTGCGGTCTCCCCCCAGCGGGGTCAAGGGGCGGAGCCCCTTGCGGGTGAGCGCTGCATGAACAAGTTCATGCCAAGGCAGCGCCCCTGCAAACGTCGCCCGCAGAAAAAAACTGCGCAACCCCCTTGACAAATCAAGTGATATGTTGTATAATTGTATACAATCATACAAACATACACACATACAGATATTCAGAGAAGGAGAAATGCCGTATGGAACACGCAATGACGAACATAAACCTCAGCGGGAGCACGAATCTGCTCGAATTCGACCCCTATGAGTACGAGCTGCACGACGTAGCGGAGCCGGAGCTTTTCCGCGAGATGTTCCCCTACACGGAGGTGCCGAAGGTAGCGTTCAACTACCGTCACGTACCGATGAATATGCAGGAGCATATATACATAACGGACACGACCTTCCGCGACGGGCAGCAGTCGAGGGCACCCTATACCTCCGGGCAGATGGTCGAGATATTCAAGATGCTCCACCATCTCGGCGGCGAAAAGGGCATAATCAGACAGACGGAGTTCTTTGTGTACTCGGAGAACGACCGCCGGGCGCTCGAAAAGTGTATGGAGCTCGGTTACGAATTCCCCGAGATAACTACGTGGATAAGGGCGAACAAGAAAGATTTCCAGCTTGTGAAGGATATCGGCATCAAGGAGACGGGTATACTCGTTTCCTGCTCCGACCATCATATATTCAATAAAATGGGGCTCACACGCCGTTAGGCTATGGATAAGTACCTCGGCATCGTCAAGGACTGTATCGACGCGGGGCTTCGTCCGCGCTGCCATTTCGAGGACATCACACGCGCTGATTTCTACGGCTTTGTCGTGCCCTTCGCCATCGCGCTGAAAAAGCTCTCCGACGAGAGCGGTGTCCCCGTCAAGATACGCGCCTGCGACACGATGGGCTACGGCGTTCCCTACCGCGGCGTGGCTCTGCCGCGAAGTGTATCGGGCATAATCTACGGCTTGCAGCACTACGCGGGCTTCAACGGGGATATGCTCGAATGGCACGGACATAACGATTTCTACAAGGGCGTAGTCAACGCCGCGACCGCGTGGCTTTACGGTGCGGGGGCTGTCAACTGCTCGCTGCTCGGCATCGGCGAGAGAACGGGCAACGTGCCGCTCGAAGCTATGGTGTTCGAGTACGCGTCGCTCAAAGGCACCCTCGACGGCATGGACACGACCGTCATTACCGAGATGGCCGATTATATCGTGAACGAGACCGGCTACGACCTTCCCCCGATGACCCCCTTCGTCGGTAAGAGCTTCAATATGACAAGGGCGGGCATACACGCCGACGGGCTCATGAAGGACGAGGAGATATACAACATATTCGACACCGAAAAGCTGCTTGACCGCCCCCGCTCGTCGCGGTAAGTCAGACCTCCGGACTCGCGGGGATAGCCTGCTGGATAAACAGCTTCTACCGTCTCACCGGCGACAGGGCGATAGACAAAAAGCACCCGACCGTCGCGAAGATGAAGGAATGGGTCGATAAGGAGTACGAAAACGTCAGAGTCACCGTCATAAGCGACGACGAGCTCAATGCGCTCGCCGAGCGCTTCGGTATATAAAAGGAGGCGGCACAGATGATTCTCGAAACCGATGACCGCTCGCTCAGGATAAGAGTGTTCAACGCGATAGAAAACGCGATACTCAGCGGCGAATACAAGGACGGCGAGAGCCTAAACGAGCTGAGGATATCCAAAGAGCTCGGCGTGAGCAGAACGCCCGTCCGCGAAGCGCTCATGCAGCTCGAGCTCGAGGGGCTCGTGAACAATATCCCCAATAAGGGCGCTGTCGTGGTCGGCGTCTCCGAACAGGACACGCGGGATATCTACGAGATACGCGTCCGCATCGAAGGGCTCGCTTCCCGGCTCTGCACCGAAAAGATAACCGAGGACGAGCTCAGAGCCCTCGAAAAGATCGTCGATCTCCAGGAATTCTACCTGATGAAAAACGATACCGAACAGCTCTGGAAGCTCGACGGGGATTTCCATAAGATAATCTACGACGCGTCGTGCAGCCGCCCGCTCAGATTCATGCTCTCGAACTTCCATAACTATATCAAAAAAGCCCGCGACGACTCCTGAACTGCCCCACATTGTGCGTACAGCACAAAAAAGCCCCTATGGTAAATAAAAATTAAGCAACGAACTGGCTTCGCAATTCAAGCGGAGTCAGTTTT
>CADAGC010000014.1 GCA_902787365.1 uncultured Ruminococcus sp.
AACGCTCACTCGAAACGTAGTTAAATCGGGCAGAAACGGAAAAATTTACAATCAAACTCATATAATAGAGTAGACAAATGCACGATTTTATGCTATAATATCTGTATCAGAACATAGGAGAAACATAAATGATTATCAGACCAATAACAATATCTGAGCTGCCTATCCTAACACAGCTTTTTGACTACAACAACCCCACCGAAATGATAGAGCAGAATGAACGGGACATGAACAGAGGCTCTATTGATATCTTTGTGATGTTCGATAATGACCGCCCTATCGGCGAGCTTCATGTTGCCTATGAAAGCGATGACGATCGAGCGGTCAAAGGCAAAAGGGCATACCTGTTTGCTTTTCGCATTCATGAGGATTATCAAGGGCGAGGATACGGCAAGCGGCTTTTGCAGAGCGTCATTGATACTCTCACCGAGCAGGGCTATTATGAATTTACTGTCGGTGTAGAGGACGAGAACGACAGGGCAAGGCACATATATGACAGCTTCGGATTTACAGAACTTATCGCCCGAAAGTATGAGGAATATCAGGGCAACGGGTACGAGTATGGTCTGTATTTGAAAAGGAATGTATGAATAGAGATTTGACATTCTCAGGTAATGTATCTATTATAAACAATGCGGGAAGGAGAAAGTTATGGGCAGATTTTTCTCAACGATTCAAATAAAAAATAACGGCAGCAGGGAACAATTTATAAATTCATTCTACAATATAATGAAAAAACGTGACCTTGAAGCTTGCTCTGAGGACGAAGCAAGTGTAAGCTATACTATTGCTTTTTCCGAAAGCGGAAAATGGGTAACGCTTACCTCCGAGGTGTATATGGGCAGTCCTAAACAAGCCAAAGACGACGCTAAGCAGACAGCGGCAGAAATGAAAACAAGCTGTTTCAGTATAGACGTTGTAGACAGCGATTGGGCGAACATTGAGCTTTATACCGGGACTGATATTCATGATACGGTAATTGTTGGACGCTCCGAGTTTCCCGATGATCCACCCAAAGGCAGGTGTGAATGCTGGGAGCCACTTTTAGTGTCGGGAAAAACGTGGGAACAGCTTTTTGAGATCTGGAATAAGAACGAGGTCTTTGTTGAGGACGCTTTGTGTGGAGCGGCATCTATGCTTGGAATAGAGCCGAAATATATGATCTCTGATTACGAGGACTTTAACGATACGGCTGACAAAGATACAAATGTTGTTTCGTTGTTTTTCAAAAAGAAAATTACTGCTATCAATAGCGGCGAGAAAAAGCTTACAATGAATGCGGCATTTAAACAGGTTTTCGGAGAAGCTCTTGAACCGTTGGGGTTTATTAAGGCAAAAACCAAATATCCCTATTATATACGCTTTGTTGATAACAGCTTTATTCAGATAATCGGTTTGAAGAAGGAAAAGGAAAATATATTCAATATAACGGCCGGTATCGCTACTATTTACAGACCTGAAATTGATCTTAACTGCAGTCCGAGAATGAATTGTAATTGGCTGATCGGCGTTTCAGAGATATATCAAAGATGTCATTTATATGATCATGACAAACAGTACAGAAACAGCATCATGCATTTTGGATTCAGATCATCTGAGAATGAAAATATTATAAATGCATTTAAAAGAGCATTAGGAGAGGTAGAAAAATGGGTCTTGCCGGAGTTTGAAAAAATGCAGACATTATATGATGTGATAGATTATCTGATTACTGTTTATATTCCCGGGCTTGACGTTTTCGGGCCTGACGTTCAGTTTTACAGGCACGTTAACGATCGTGATGGTTTATTCTGTTTTGATCTTGATGACCCTTATGAAATTGCTGATAGAAGAGCTGAAAATTCAATTAAACAGATTTCATATGAAGCACAGAACAATAAAAATTTCACAGAAGCAGACTACACCAAATTATGTGAGGAAATCAAGCAGAATAATAAAGAGAGAAAAGAATATATCGGTAATATTCTTAATAATAAGGATCTGTATGATGAGACTATGGCGGAGATAAAACAGAGAAAAGAAAAAAATATTGAAATTCTCAGGTCGTATAGGTTAAAAATTTAACAGCGTTTTCTGTTAGAAAAGCTTTCAATACTGAGAGAACGAACTGACACCGCTCATACACGAAGAACGGAATGTGGATCGTTAGCGGCATACCTGCCATGTGTGGATATGCCGCTTTTTACATTTATATAAAGAAAAGCACCCCGATGTAGAAACCATCGAGGCGCACTGATCCGCTGTTATTTGTCTGTTTTAGTTGTTAGTCAGCTTAAAAACTTCTGTGTGGCACTTGCCATTATTGACTGCCTTTTTTATTTCGATATTTTTCTAATAAGCCGCTTTGCTCTCCTCTTTACAAAGCGCCAACCTCTGATGATAAACGCCCTCACAGGGAATGCATCACACCAGATGTGAACATAGGCTTTGTATAGCGGGTCATTGACGGATATTTTCTTTCCCTTTCTTATTACAGCTGTGAGAACGCCTATTATGTGCCTGTCGGTTATGCCGTATTCTTTATAAGCTCTGTTATCGCCACAGATGACGTAGTCGTGTTTTCTGACTTCAAGTATACGGTGAAGCACATACTGCCCGCTGTCACGCTTATAGAGGGGCACATCATACTTTTTTAGCCTGCCCTTTGGCTTTTCTATAACAAGGAGAGTTTTGTTCTCGATTATCAGAGGAAACATACTGTCGCCCTGATTTGTGTATATGAGCTTGCCGTTCTTTTGTATCTCCTCTTCAAATGTTGACTTCATGATCTCTCCCCTTTCAAACATACTAAAAAAAGCACGCCCTTGCAGCGTGCTTTTTTATGTGGTGCCGCTGACCGGACTTGAACCGGTACGGTATTGCTACCGAGGGATTTTAAGTCCCTTGCGTCTGCCAATTTCGCCACAGCGGCAAAAATCAGTATATTTATTATACTACCTTTTTCACCACTTGTCAAGGGCTGAAAGCAAAAAAATCCAAAAAACGGGAGTTTTTGAAAACTTATATACAAAATGTAAAATTTCAAAAAACTATTTACTTGACGTGTGAGTTGTGATATAATATATAAGTGATATGCCCGAAAATATCACACGGACATTTTTGATTTTTTGAACGGAGGATAAATATGGTAAGAGCGATCGTAGGCGCCAACTGGGGCGACGAGGGCAAGGGTAAAATTACCGATATGATGGCACAGGAGTCGGATATCATAATCAGATTCCAGGGCGGTGCCAATGCAGGACATACAATTGTTAACAACTACGGAAAGTTTGCACTTCACACTCTCCCGTCAGGCGTGTTTTACGGCCATACAACAAGCATTATAGGCAACGGCGTTGCTCTTAATGTACCTGTTCTTTTTGATGAGATAAAGGCAATAACAAAAGAGGGCGTGCCTATGCCCAAGATACTTATTTCTGACAGGGCACAGATGGTTATGCCCTACCACATACTTTTTGACCAGTATGAGGAGGAAAGGCTCGGCAAGGCAAGCTTCGGCTCTACAAAGAGCGGTATCGCACCCTTCTATTCCGATAAATATGCAAAGATAGGCTTCCAGGTGCAGGAGCTTTTTGATGAAGAGTCACTTAAGGCTCACATCTCAAGAGTTGTCGTTCAGAAGAATGTTCTTCTCGAACACCTTTACCATAAGCCCAAGCTTGACGAGCAGGAGATATTTGACACCCTTATGCAGTATAAGGAAATGATAGAGCCTTATGTATGCGATGTTTCAGCATTTCTTGACAAGGCTATCAAGGATGGCAAGACCATACTCTTAGAGGGTCAGCTCGGTACTCTTAAAGATCCCGACCACGGCATCTATCCTATGGTAACATCTTCATCTACTCTTGCGGCATACGGCGCTATCGGCGCAGGCATACCGCCCTATGAGATAAAGCAGATAGTAACAGTCTGCAAGGCTTACTCTTCGGCAGTAGGCGCAGGCGCATTCGTTTCAGAGATATTCGGTGATGAGGCTGACGAGCTTAGAAGACGTGGCGGCGACGGCGGCGAATACGGCGCTACAACAGGCAGACCGAGACGTATGGGCTGGTTTGACTGCGTAGCTTCAAAGTATGGCTGCAGACTCCAGGGCACAACAGACGTTGCATTCACAGTACTTGACGTTCTGGGCTATCTTGATAAGATCCCCGTTTGCGTGGGCTATGAGATAGACGGAGAAGTAACAACAGACTTCCCCACCACTACAAAGCTTGAAAAGGCTAAGCCCGTTATCAAGGTGCTTGACGGCTGGAAGAGCGACATCAGAGGCATCAAGAACTATGAAGACCTCCCCGAGAACTGCAAGAAGTACATAGAGTTCGTTGAGGAACATATCGGCTTCCCGATAACTATGGTATCTAACGGTCCCAAGAGAGAGGATATCATTTACAGAAAAAGCAAACTCAGCAAGTAATATGATATTATATCGGTCGGGTGAATGCCCGGCCGTTTTTGCGTGATGTATTGACTTTATCGCTTAAATCTGATAAGATTGAAATAGATAAATATCTGGAGGAAGAATAATGAAAAGAATAATCACCGCCGCACTTGCGCTTACAATGCTCGGCTCGTCATTTATGCTGCCGAGTGCCGAGAGCTTTACGATATCACCTGCTGCTATAACAGCCGAAGCCGCCGACAAAGCCCCTGCCAAAGTCACAAGTGTAAAGGCAAGTGCCTTGACGGATACTACAGCAAAGCTCAGCTGGAAAAAAGTTTCGGGTGCTAAGGGCTACCGCATATATGTGTATGACAAGACGGCCAAGAAATATAAAAAACTCGCCACTCTTTCGGGCGGCAAGACAAGCTATACGCTCAAAGGCCTTAAAGAGGGCACTTCCTATAAATACAAGGTAAGAGCATACAAGAAAGCAAACGGCAAGACGAACTGGGGCAAATCAAGCGCCGCTGTGAGCGTTAAGGCCAAAAGCTACACCCCCGCAAAAGTAACCGGTGTTGCAGCGACCGACATCGAGCAGAATTCAGCGACACTCATCTGGAGCAAGGCTTCAAACGCCAAGGGCTATCGCATTTACAGATATAACGAAGAGTCGGGCAAGTATGAAAAGTTCACCACCGTTTCAGGGGCTGACAATACAAGCTATAGGCTGACATGGCTGACAGAGGGCAAGACATTCCGCTACAAGGTGCGTGCCTACAGCAAAGCAAACGGCAAGACCTACTGGGGAAAATCAAGCGATGAGTGCAAATTCACGACCAAAGAAGAGAGCCTGTCAAGCAAGCTGTGTGGAGAAGGAAGCTTCCGCTTTTACGACCTTTACGAATATGCCAAGAAATATAACTGGATGATATCGGAAACAAAAGTCTTAAAGAAGACTGACAGCGAGTATGCGATATGCGGCAAGTTCACCGATTATCTTGTTATGGAGCCTTTTTATATGATGACTACGGCGACCTTTGACAAAAATGGCGAGATCGTTGTAAGCTACTTCAGGTGCCCCACCTCCGACGGCTCTGACTATGACAGCATAAACACACCTACTACTTATAAAGGACTCAAAGAGTGCATTATAGCAAATGGTCATCTTTAAATAATACTGATACCCCCCGACTCGCTCGGGGGCATTTTTTAACAAAATGTAAACTCTTCCGCAAATCTATTGACATTCCTTTTGAAATTTGGTATAATATAAAAGCTGTGAGAACAGTAAACAAACAATTGGGTGGGGCGATACCATAACGCTGGGGTATAGCCAAGCGGTAAGGCAACGGACTTTGACTCCGTCATTTCGATGGTTCGAATCCATCTATCCCAACCAACAAAGACTTATTGGGGTGTCGCCAAGTGGTAAGGCAACGGACTCTGACTCCGTCATTCCGAAGGTTCGAATCCTTCCACCCCAGCCAACAAAGTCCCGTAGCAATCGCTGCGGGGCTATTTTTTATGAAAGAATCAGTGTGACAGGGGCGCTGTTGTGTCCCCCCTGTTATTGACCTCTGCCAAAAGCCCCCTATCAGCGCCGTTTGCGGCCATGCTACAAAGCGTTGCAGCGATGCTACAGATAAATTCTTGCTATTATCCACAGGGTGTGATATGCTTAAGCCATAGAAAGGGGCTCACCCCAAAACAAAGGAGGAATCATTATGACACTCGGAGAAAAAATCAAAGAAGCAAGAAAGACCGCAGGTCTGACACAAGAACAGCTGGCACAGAAGCTGATGATATCAAGGCAGGCTATAACAAAATGGGAATCTAACAAGGGGCTGCCCGATATTCAGAATCTCAAAGCGCTGGCAGAACTTCTGAATGTATCGGTAGACTATCTGCTTGATGACGGGCAGTCGGCTGTCAAGACGATCATGCGTGAGAGTATCGACCTTGATAAGTACGGCAAGAAAGGCTTTAACGACAAGCGCAAGGATAAGCTTATGCGTGAGCGCTACCCCGAAGCCGAGATAATCTCTCTCATAGCAGACGCCACCACCAAAAGCGACAGGGTGATAGACAATATCATAGGCATTGTCGCAGATGCGCCGTTTGGCATACCAAAGGTCATAAGTCAAGTAAACAACATCGACAATGAGTATTACCTCGTAAATGACGGCGGCAGACAGCTTCTCGTGCTCGTGACAAGCGAGTTTATCGAGAGCAGAGAGCTTTCGGAGAAGGTAAATGATAAGAAATTCACCATAGGCGAGATAACATTTAAAAAGCTCAGAAAGATATAACACAAAAGCGGTTCGTAATGAACCGCTTTTTTCATATCTTCCCGCTTGTGAGATAGTATTTTTCAGGCTAAATCGGCAGCGAGACAAAGAAAGTATTGACCCCACCCTTGCTTTGCGCCCATATCTTTCCGCCGTGCTCTTTGATTATGCTGTCAGCGATAGACAGTCCTAACCCGTAACTCTGCCCGTCGTTTCTTGACTGGTCTGCCCGATAGAAGCGCTTGAAGATATTCTAACACTCTTCCTTTGAGAGCGAATCCCCACTCCCCGACACCGACAGTAATGCTTCCGAACTTTTGCGCTTAAGCATCACAGTCACCTTGCCAGCAGGGTCGGAATATTTGAGCGCATTGTCAAGAAGAATGTTTATCACCTGTCTTAGCTTTTCTTTATCACCAAGGGCTGTTATGCCGTTATCAATATCCGATTCAAGCTGCATACCACTTTCAAAAAAACAACGGCTCAAAGGGCAGTATGCTGTCATTTATCAGCTTGCTTAAGTCAATATCGGCAAGGCTTATCTGCGCTTTGTTGTCATCAAGCCTTGCAAGTTCCAATAGGCTCTCTACCAGTCCTCTCATTCGTTTAGAGGTTGAGAGGATATTTTTTGCCAGGTCTTTCCTGTTGCTTCCTTGATAGCTTTTATCATTCAGCATTTCCGCATTTGTCATAATGACAGTCAGCGGCGTTTTCAGCTCGTGTGATGCATCAGCTATAAACTGCTTCTGCTCGTTCCAGGTCTTTTCAACAGACTTAGTTACCCATTTTAGCAAGCAACAGGCTGATAACAAAAAACACCGCATACCCTGTAAGACCAATGATGAGCGAGTTTCTGATAAGGCCGTTCATCATTGCCTTTTCGCTTGAAATATCTGCAAAAAAGATAGCCCTCATACGCCCGTCATCAGCCTTTAAAAAGCGTAGGTCATATTCAGGCAAAACGCCAATTTCTTCAGACGTTTCATCGGAGGCATTTACAAGCTCATGAAGAAGCTCTTTATCGGTGAGGTCATACGCTATTTCGTAGTTCACGATTTTCTTGTAAACGGCGACAGCTACACGGGGCAGATGATACACAACTACTACCTCTACGAAGAAGACGGTCAGCTTTCAATGATACCCTGGGATTATAACCTTGCCTACGGCGCATTTATGGGCGGTGATGCATCGTCTTCCGTCAATTCCCCTATCGACACACCTGTATCAAACGGCATGAGTGACATACCTATGGTATCCTGGATATTCGAAAATGAGGAATACACCGAGCAGTATCACAAGCTTTTGGGTGAGTTTCTTGAAAGCGTAGACTTTGAAAAGCTCATAGACGATACAGCCGAGCTGATAGACGAATATGTAGAAAAAGACCCGACTAAGTTCTGCACATATGATGAATTCAAGACAGGCGTTAAGGCTATCAAAAGCTTCTGCACGCTGCGTGAGCAGAGCGTCAGCGGTCAGCTTGACGGAACAATCCCTTCAACATCGGAAGGTCAGAAAGCCGACAGCTCGGCACTTATCAGCACAGACGGGCTGAATATCTCTGATATGGGCTCTATGGGCGGCGGTATGGGCGGCTTCGGCAGCAAGACCGATAAGGCTCAAAAGACTGATAACAAAAGCAAAACTGACAAATCTGGCGTGAAAGCGACCTCGACAGCCAATTTCACTCTCACATCAGCCGAGAACAAAACAGGTGGCAGACCCCAGCAGGGCGGCAATTTCGGTGGTAACTTTGACCCCGATAATATGCCCGAGAGCTTTGACCCGCCCGAAGATTATGATATTAGCAATATCCCGCAGGGCGGCTCACCATTCGGCGGTAGTGATAGCTCACAGGTTTCAGAGTCATCAGATGAAAAGAGTAAATCACCTGAGAAGAGCAAGTCGGGCGGCGGCGACAGACCCGATTCGGGCGGCTTTTCCCCGATGAGCGGCAGTTCACAAAATGCAAATACCACAGCATATATCCTGCTCGGTGTATCAGCATTTGTTTTGCTTATAGGGCTTGGATTTGCTTTTAAATTCAAAAGATAATAACAATCGGCAGATACATCAACCGAAGTATCTGCCGATTGTTTTATCACAGCTTGCCGCTCGCAGGGGTGTAAATCACGACCTCCCCGCTTGTAAGGGACTTCTTCACATCAATTATCCGCTGATTTTCAGAGCCACGGAATTGCAGCATGATGTTCTTTTTCTCCAAAACAAACTCGCCGTCAACAAGTATGTCAATGTAAGAAAGCAACTCGTCCGTAACCTCGCACCTTGCACGGCTCTCCGAAAGCAGCTCCTTGTCAAAGAGATAGCCCGAGTAGCACCATACTGTCTTGTTTGGATACTGCTCCTTGACCTTTTTGAGCAGCGGCAGCAGCCCTCGCTGATTAACAGGCTCCATAGGCTCACCGCCAAGCAGGGTAAGTCCCTTTATATACGAGGGGCTTAGCATATCAAGTATCGTCTTCTCTTTTTCGTCGGTAAACTCCTCGCCGTATTCAAAATCCCACGTCATGGGGTTAAAGCAGCCCTTGCAGTGGTGTGTGCAGCCCGAAACGAACAGCGTTACCCTTACGCCCTCGCCGTTGGCAATATCGTTGTTTTTTATCTCAGCGTATTTCACCTTTCAGCCCTCCTTGTGTTAAGCCTTATCCTCTAATGCCGTAAGGTCTGACCTCTCATAGCGGTTGTGACCTTTGAGCGATTTTTTATACTTCCAGCATTTTATAGCGTCTTGCAGGCTTCTGCCCTTGTTGTCATCAAAAAAATCACGTATATAGGTGTTATATTCAAACTGGCTGTCGATAGTCGTCTTTTGCTTTTTCTTGTCCTTTATTATGTGGTGATATGCGTCAACCGCCTCTGAATAGTTCTTGCCGGCGTTTGCTTTGAGCCATTTCTGAAACTGCACATTGAACGAAAAACCTTTGCCGATCTTCTCCTCAAAAAACGTCCTATGCTTTTGCGAGCAGACGATGTTCTCTTCGATAAGAGTATCATCTGTTATTTTTTCGGCCATCACCGGTTTAGCGGTGTGTCGGGTGTTGTTTTTAAGTTCCCTGCCAGTTTTGAGAAAGTAGGCTATCCTCTCGGTAAGCTGTGCTTTTGAGCCTGCTGCCGAAAGGCCATTCTCCCTGCAAAATCGCATTAGCTCTTCCTTAAGATAATAAAAGCTCATAAATACTTCTGCGTCTGTATCTGCGCTCAGCTGCGGCCTGTCGTTCATTTCACCCACCCCGCTCATATAATAACATCAGATACATTATAACACATAAATTTCAATTTGTCAAAAGAAAAGCCCCGATAACGAGTATCGGGGTAAAGAATTATCTTCTTGCTTGTGATGACTGATTATCTGAAGCCGCCGAAGAATCAGCTGTTGTGCTGTTATTATTGCCGTTCTGACAACCGCAGCCGCCTGAGCTTATAGGCTTTGGGAAGAACTCACTTGTCGGGAACTGCAAAGCCTCAAACAGCTCGCAGGGGGTGTCGGTGTTTGATGAGCACTCCTTGCCGGGTATGCAGTAATCATATGACGGAATGAGTATAGGCACAGGACGTGAAAGCTGAACTATTGCAAATATCCCCACGGTTATGAGAACATTCTGCTCGTCATCAGCAGTTGTCGAGGGCACAAGCTTTGCATCGAGGCACATAGGCGGTGCAACATTGACTGATGCCACAGGCATAGCGCCGCAATCGCAGTTGCAGGCACACCCACTTGTGGCAGATGATGCAGGAGCCGCCGCAGGCTCGTTAGATACAAAGCGCTGTGTGCTGCCCTCGCTGCCGTAGAGAATGACTTTCTTGCTGAATGTAGACGTTCCGTAAAGAGTATCGGGCAGCGGGTCATCGGTGGTGTAGGCATCGACCTCAGCTCTGAAAGCGTAGGTGATATCCACCGTGTAAAAGCCCTTATTGAACGGCACAGGGTCGATAGTGAATGTTACTCCTGTTATCGTGATGTTCTTGGTCTTGATGTAATCTGCGCCGTTTATCGTTGTCTGATCCCCCTCAGAAAAGATAAACTCCAAATCTTCAAGACAATCCTGTGACGAGCATGAGTCAAAGACCCGCATAGCATCTACACAGACAGCCTCAGAGAATTGCCTGTTCATGTTGTTTTCGATCATAAAAAGCCCTCCTGATATAAAAATAGAGAAGTTTATTTGCAACTTCTCTAAATTATATTCATTCAGGCTAAAATGTGTGCATTATCGGTCAGTCTCCTGAATTATTTCTTTTTCTGCTTAAATAGAAAAAGCCAAACCCAAAAGCAAAAGATACACCGCTGATAATCAAAAAGTCAACATCATAAGTGACCGAAGGCACTTGCTTTAAATAAATGACCTTTTTGGATTCTCTGTCATCATCTTTCAGGTCATCACGATCTATACGCTCGGTCGTCTTATATTCCTTGCCGTCAACACTGTATGTGTAAACAAGAACATATTGACTCTTTGCGGCTTTTATATCGGTGCATTCTGCTTGCACTCTTGCGCCGAAAATCAGCAGATAGAACGACGCCAGCACACAGACAGCACTTATCGCCATTATAATTACGCCAAGTTTTACAGCGCTGAATTTCTTCTTATTTGACATAGTCCTGCCCATATCAGGTGTTCTTGTCAACAGTCTTGAACTGCTTTAAGTTGCCTATCTTTTCATTCCTCTCGTCAAGAACTTTTTCAACGTCAGACCAGTCAAGCCCCTGATTTACGCAAAGCACCATAACGTGATATAGCAGATCGTTTATCTCGTTTTTAAGCTCGTTATTGTCGTTATTCTTTGCAGCGATTATAGTCTCGGAAGCTTCCTCGCCTATCTTCTTGCATATCTTGTCAACGCCCTGCTGGTAGAGGTAGCAGGTGTAGGATTTCTCGGGCGCCTCGCCCTTGTCGAACTGTTCCTTCCTCGCCTTTAATACCTCAAAGATCTCCTGATAAACTGTCATTTATTCTTCCTCCTCATTATACATTTCATTGAAAAAGCAGCTGTATGCACCTGTATGGCAGGCAACGCCCGTCTGCTTTACATTAACAAGCAGCGTATCATCATCACAATCTGAGTAAATTGAAATGACTTTTTGCAGATGACCGCTTGTTGCACCCTTATTCCAGTATTCCTGCCTTGACCTGCTCCAGAACCAGGTATAGCCTGTTTCAAGTGTCTTTTTAAGGCTCTCCTTGTTCATATATGCAAGCATAAGCACCGTCTTAGTATCCACCTCATAGCAGATAGCCGGTATCAGCTCACCCTTTACAAAGTATTTATCAAGATCATTAAGATCAACTTTTATCTTACTCATAATAACTCCCCTATTCATCAATAACTGCAACCTGATAATCGTCCTCATAAATAATTCTTCCCAAATAATCGGTAAAAACAATATCATAAGGTACTTTGTATTTATCAAGCAGCAACATCAGTATCTCAGCTTTTTCACGCATTTCATCATACTTTTCGGTCTTGAAATAGGTAATTGCACCTTGCGGATTATCATTATTGTCACCATAGAACGGCGGTTCAGGTAGATGCTGCTTGAACCAGTTTTCTGTCTGCTCATAAAGCTTACAGTCTTCATCAGAATAAACCCTATCTCTGACTCTTCTCCAGTTAAGAATAAAAACACCAACAGGCTTTCCCGTTTTGTAGGCAAGCTCACGCCCCTGTATTCGCATATATTTTTTTATCATCATAAACCAACCTTATGTCCACAGACTTGTTATACACATAGGCAGTGACTTATCTTCTATCTTAAAACCGCATTTCTCATAAAAATGCGTTTCGTCTTTATAAGCAACAAGCACTATACGCAGATATTCTTTGTACTTTTCTTTTATCATATCAACAAGCGTTCTACCTATTGTCTGCCCATGATACTCAGGATCAACAAGCAGATAATGTACATATGCAGTCATTATTCCATCATCAAGGGCGCATATCATACCTATCAGCTTTTTGCCGTCCCACGCAGAAAGCACGGTATCGTATTTCTTCATAGCAATAGCAAGCTTTTCGGGGTAATGCCCCGACGACCACTCGACTGATAAGAAAAGCCGCTCCAACTGCACCGCCGTGAAATCATGTGTGTTCTTGTATTCTATCGCCATAGTTTTTATTCCTCTGATTCTTCGTTATCTTCGGCCTTTTCCTGCTCGGTCTCATTATCGGCAGGCTTCTTTTTCTTGGATTTAAGATTATCAAACGCCGAGCCAAAGCAAAGCCCAAGCGCTATGCCCATAGTTGACCATAAAAGTATGTCTTCTCTGAGCAAACCTATCGTCAAGCCAACAGATAACCCAAGGCACATACCGACTGCCAGCCCAAAACTGCTGCCGTCATCTTCATTTTCATCATTCTGCTCGGCTTCTTTGGTTTCTTCGGTTTCCTCGGGCTGCTCGGTTTCTTTCATTTCTTCTTCTGACATAGATATACCTCTTATCTCACAATTATCCCCTTGCTACGGCAATCGTCCTTGACCTGACCTACAGTCAGTTCCTTAAAGTGGAATAGCGAAGCCGCAAGAGCCGCCGAACAGTCGGTCTTTATAAACGCATCAGCAAAGTCGCTGAGCTTACCTGCACCGCCCGAAGCTATAACGGGTATCTTCACCGCATCGACAACCGCCTTAAGCATATCAATGTCAAAACCGCCACGCACGCCGTCGGTGTCAATGGAGTTTAGGCATATCTCGCCTGCACCGAGCTGCTCGCATTTTTTGACCCAGTCGATAAGGTCTATCTTCATATCAATTCTGCCGCCATTGATGAATACTGTCCATTTTTTATCCCCGATAGCCTTGGCATCAACGCCCACACATATACACTGCGAGCCAAAAATATCAGCCCCGTCCTTGATAAGCTGCGGGTTCTGCACGGCCTGCGAGTTGACAGATACCTTGTCAGCACCTGCACGCAAAGTCTCTCTTATGTCGTCAACAGTCTTTATGCCGCCGCCGACAGTAAGGGGCACAAAGACCTTCTTCGCAGTCTCTCTCACCACGTCGAGCATAACACCCCTGCCCTCGTGAGATGCTGTTATGTCATAAAAAACTATCTCGTCAGCCCCCTGTAAGTTGTACTCATACGCACACTCAACAGGGTCGCCTACCTCTTTTATCCCTTCAAAATTAACACCCTTTACCACCTTGCCGTCTCTTACATCAAGGCAGGGTATTATTCTTTTAGCAAGCATATCTAACCTCATTTCTTTTTAAGCACGGCATATGCCGCAAAATGCTTTATGTCAAATTCCTCGGGGTACTGTGACAGCGCCGCCATATGCTCATGCTCCCACGCTTCTTTCTGCTCATTTGTCAGGTTAGAAGCGCCAATCCCACGACAGGCCTTTATGCGCCCGTTCCAGCTCTCACGGGTAAAATGCACAGGCAGCCTGTACTCTCCCGTCGTTTCAATCTCAAAGTATTTAAGATATTCATCAGGCACAAAAAGCGAGTGGAATGTCTCACCGCAGCCCGACCATTCGGGGTTGTATTTGAGCACCAGCTTTTCGGTCATAGCCGCTATCTCGTCCTCAAAGGGCAGCCAATTCATAAGCAAAAACAGCATCATGCCGCCGTCATCGAGCAGCCTTGCAAAAAGCGGCGCAGTCTGCTCATGCAGAAAGTACCAGTAGCATTGGCAGGCGGTTATAACATCAAAGCTCTTGTCGCCAAACTCAAGCCCCTCTGCCGAGGAAACGGCATAGTCTATATCCATTCCCTGCGAGAGAAGCTTTGCCTGCTCTATCTGCCCGTCACTAATGTCCGTGCCTGTCCATTTTGCGCCGAAACCATACATATTTCTTGGCAAAACTCCTGTTCCCGTGCCGATATCAAGCACCCTCTGCCCATTAACGCAAAGCCCCATATCGGCTATGCGCTGATAGAACTCCTCGGGGTAGATATCTCTGAACTTAGCATAATCCGAAGACGCCCTGCCCCAGTCAAAGGCCTTGCCGCCGTCTATGTTATCTCTTTTAACGTCCATACCATATCACCTTGAAAGATCTGCAAAGTTTTCAAGAATCTTAAGCCCTGTCTTGCCGCTTTTTTCAGGGTGGAACTGGCAGCCGTAAACAAAGTCGCCGTCAGAAACCACAGCAGGCACCTTTGAGCCGTAGGTGCTGTATGCATATAAGTTCTTGTCATCAACAAATGCCTTGTATGAGTGAACAAAGTAAACATACTCATCTTCACCCAGCCCGTCGAAGAGCTTGCAGTTATGGTTGAATTCAAGCTTGTTCCAGCCCATGTGCGGGATAACAAGCCCCGGGTCGGTTATCTTGTCAACATACCCGCCAATTAGTGAAAGCCCCTTGCACTCCTCAAACTCATAGCTCTTCTCGAATAATAGCTGCATACCAAGGCATATTCCAAGAAAAGGCTTTAGCTTTGCCTGTTCCTTTATAGTGTCGATAAGGCCGCTTACCTTAAGCATATTCATAGCCCACGGAAAAGCCCCCACGCCCGGTAAAATGAGCGCATCGGCTTTTTCGAGGTCTTCTTTTTTGTCAGTCAGCTTGTTTTCAAAGCCTAAGTAGTCAAGCGCATTCTTGACAGAGAAGATATTGCCTGCGCCGTAATCTATTATAGCTATCATTACAATACTCCTTTTGTCGAGAGCACACCGCCGCCTGTAAGGCTTACAGCCTCTTTGAGTGCGTGTGCAAGCGCTTTGAACATACCCTCGATTATGTGGTGGTCGTTCTTGCCGTATTCCTCACGAATGTGCAGAGTTATCCCCGCATTGAATGCAAATGCTCTGAAGAATTCTTCTGCAAGGCAGGTGTCAAACTCGCCCACCTTTTCATTTGTAAGCTGTGCATCATACACAAGGAAAGGTCTGCCGCTTATGTCAAGCGAGCATAAGCATAAAGCCTCGTCCATAGGAATATAAAACGACCCGTAGCGTGCTATGCCCGCCTTGTCGCCTATAGCCTTTGCAAATGCCTGCCCGAGGGCTATGCCTGCGTCCTCTACGCTGTGGTGTCCGTCAACCACCAAGTCGCCCTTGACAGTTATGTCAAGGTCAAACCCAGCGTGTACTCCAAGCGCTGTGAGCATATGGTCAAAAAACCCTATGCCCGTGTCTATATTCACCTTGCCCGAGCCGTCAAGACCAAGCTTAACGGCTATGTCGGTCTCTTTTGTTTTTCTTGTTATTTCGGCTGTTCTCATATTTTTCTCCGTTTTATTCAAATCTTACTTTTATAGCGTTTGCGTGTGCTGTGAGCCCCTCTCTTGAAGCCACTAAAACTATATCGTCCTTTGCGTTTCTGAGAGCATCTTCTGTGTAGTAGATGAAAGATGAACGCTTCTCAAAGCTGTTGACACCCAAGGGCGAGAAGAATCTTGCTGTTCCGCTTGTGGGAAGAACGTGATTGGGGCCTGCATAGTAGTCGCCTAAAGGCTCTGATGCATACTGCCCTAAGAATACCGAGCCTGCATTGTCAAGCCTGCCTACATACTCCATAGGGTTCTCAAAGAGCACTTCAAGGTGCTCGGGTGCGAGCCTGTTAGCCATTTCAACAGCCTCGTCCTTGCTCTGACAAATCATCATAGCGCCGTAGTTTTCAAGCGAGCTTCTGATGATATCACGTCTGTCAAGATACTCCATCTGCCTTTCAAACTCAGCATTCACCTTGTCAGCAAGCTCTTCGCTTGTGGTGACGAGTATAGCAGATGCAAGCTTGTCGTGCTCGGCCTGTGACATAAGGTCAGCCGCCACGAACTTGGGGTCTGCCGTTTCATCAGCAAGCACAAGCACCTCGCTGGGGCCTGCTACCATGTCTATATCAACTGTGCCGTATAAAAGCTTCTTTGCAGTCGCAACAAAGATGTTGCCGGGGCCTACTATCTTGTCAACTTTCGGTATCTCTTCTGTGCCGTAAGCAAGTGCAGCTATAGCCTGTGCGCCGCCTGCCAAGAACACCCTGTCAACGCCGCAAAGTGCAGCCGCTACAAGGATATCCTTATTAGGTGTGCCATCCTTAAGGGGCGGTGTTACCATTATAATCTCACCTACACCTGCTATCTTTGCAGGGATAGCATTCATAAGCACCGACGACGGATAAGCTGCTGTGCCGCCAGGCACATAAAGGCCTACCCTGTGTAAGCCTCTTACCCTCTGGCCTAAGATGATGCCGCCCTGCTGCGGGTCGATAAAGCTCTGAGACTTCTGTCTCTGGTGAAAAGCCGTGATATTCTCAACGCAGTTGAGCAGAGCATTCACAAAATCCTGGTCTGCCTCGGTGAGTGCATCGTTTATAACATCTCTCGGTACTTCATAGTATTCGGGCAGCTTGCCGTCAAACTTTACCGTGTAGTCCTTAACAGCCTTGTCGCCGTTTGCCTTTACGTTGTCTATTATCTCTGTAACTGTGGCAGTTACTTTCTTGTCAGTCTCACCCGAGCGCTGGTCAAGGGTCTTGAAAAACTCCACATCGTCCTTGCCGTTTACATATATCTTCTTTACAAGTGCCATTATTATCAATCCTTTTCTAAGTTCTTGTCAATAAGCTCTACAAGCTGCTCTATCTCCTGCTGTCTGAGCTTCATGCTTACCATGTTGACTATAAGCCTTGCCGAGATAGGGCATATATCCTCAATTACTTCAAGGCCGTTTTCCTTTAGCGTCGTGCCTGTTTCAACAATGTCCACGATACCGTCAGAGAGTTCAAGAAGCGGTGCAAGCTCGACCGAGCCTTCTATCTTTACTATCTCAACGTCCATACCCTTGCTCTCAAAGTGGTTTCTTGTGATGTTGGGGTATTTTGTTGCTATGGTCTTAACACCATATCCGCCGTAGAATTTCTCGCCTTTCTTTGTTGCAAGGGCAAATTTGCACCTGCCAAAGCCAAGGTCAGCAAGCTCAAAGAACTTGCCCTGCATCTCCATTATGGTGTCCTTGCCCACAACGCCCATGTCGCATACGCCGTGCTCAACATATGTGATAACGTCATTTGCCTTTGCAAGCACAACCTCTATCCTGCCGCCGTCAACAGGAAGTATGAGCTTTCTGCCCTTTTCCCTTACGGCTGTGCAGTCAAAGCCTATCTTCTCAAACAGGCCTATTGTGTCCTTTTCAAGTCTGCCCTTTGTGAGGGCTATTCTAAGTGGTTTGTTCATAAGTATTTTCCCGCCTTAAATGTTCATTTCTTTTATGTCTTTACCGACTATGATAAGCTTTGCTATGCCCTTGCTTGCGGCATATTCCTTGGTTTCCTCAGCCGTGTCAAAGAGAGAATTTTCTACCGTCATTCCCTGCTCGGTCAGCTTCTTGGCATAAGCTATAGCCTCTACCACAAAGCCTTTCTCGCCGTAAACTACAGCATCAGCAGTCTTTAACTCAAAGCTCTCGCCTATCTTGGTAAGATGTCGTGCCACCGCATCAACATTTACACCAAAGCCCACAGCAGGGCTGTCAAAGCCGAACTCGCTCATAAGCTTGTTATATCTGCCGCCGTTTAATACATACTTGCCTACCTCAGAGAGATAGCCCTTGAAAACTATCCCCGTGTAGTAATCTGTATGGCTGACGATACCAAGGTCAACAGATATCTTGCCCTCATAGCCAAGGCTTATAAGGCGCTCGTATTCTTCCTTAAGCTCGTCAAGAATAGCTGTTATCTTTTCATCGGTGTAGATATCAGCGGCCTTTTCAAAGACCTCAGCACCGCCGAAAAGCCTCGGCAGCTGCTTAAGAGCCTTTGTAACATCATTGTCGCCGAATGTTGTGAGCAAGTCATTGAGCGCAGGGTAATTCTTTGTGGAGATAAGCATTCTTATCTCTTCCCTTACATCATCATCAGCGCCAAGCTTTGCCACAAGTTCCTTGAAATAGCCTATATGCCCAAGTTCCAGCCTGAAATTATCCTTATCAAACATTGCCAAAGCCTCAACAGCCGTGCAAAGCACTTCGTAATCTGCACGCTTGCTGTTTTTGCCGCCTATAAGCTCTATACCCGCCTGAACAATCTCGTCAGAGCGGCCTTTTAAGAGGGCGTTGTTCTCATATATCCTCTGGTTGTAGTAAAGGCGAAGGGGCAGCTTTGCGTCCTTAAGCCTTGTAGCCACAAGCCTTGCTATCGGTATGGTGGAATCCGGGCGCATAACGATTATCCTGCCCTTTGAGTCAAAGGTCTTGTAAAGGTTCTCTGTTCTGAAATTTCTTGTGCTTCCGCTGAATACATCATAAAACTCCAGCCCGGGTGTTACAACCTCGCTGTAGCCAAAAGCCGAAAATAGCTCCTTTAAGCGCTTTTCAACGCTTCTTCTTGCAAGGCATTCCTCAAACAAAAGGTCTCTTGTTCCCTCGGGTGTTATAAGGTCATATCTTTTCATCATTTATCTCCATTCTCACTTTATCGTAGTAAAGTATTAGCATATTACCATAATACTATGGTATCATATTGCACATATTTTGTCAAGCACACTTATATAGTAAGCACAAACTTTGGGCTATTAGATAGTTTTATACAAAATTGCCGCCATATATTGGGCATTATACATAACGCAAAATATCCTCAGGCTCATCAAGGGCTGTAAAGCTCTCCTTGCGCTCTATGACATCATTATTCTCATCATATGAATACCACATAGCCTGCAAAGGCTTCATTCCTACAGCCTTGGCCGCTTCAAGCTCGCCGCTGCCGCCATCACCTATGTATAAGCACTCATCAGCCTTTACACCAAGCCTTTTAAGGCAACAGTCAAATATCTCCCTCTCGGGCTTTCGCATTTTCAGCTCATAAGAAAGACACGCCGCATCAAAGTATTTAAACAGCACGCTCTCCTTTATAGCCTGCGCCTCTTCCGAGAAGCAGTTGCTTATAAGGCCTATCTTTATGCCCTTGGCTTTCAGCGCTTCAAGCATAGGAATAATCCCCTCGTGCATTGTTTCAAAGCACCTGTCCTTAGTCTGCCTGCGCTTTTTTGATATAAGCTTGAGCATTTCCTCGCTGTAGGCATTATTCTCTCTAAGTATGCACTCTATCGTCTGCTCAAAGGTTATCCTGCCAATCGTCCTGTCATTTTCAAGGCTTCGCCACGTGTTGCGAAATCGCTCGGTGTCCACCCCCGCATCAGCCGCCATAGCTTCGCTGAAATATAGCGGCGTGCGGTAATGGGTTATAAGCGTTTCATACATATCAAAAACTACTGCTTTTATCATCATCTGTGCTCCCGTCAGAAAAGCGTCATCTGGTTTTCAAGCGGCATATCGCCGAATGCGCCGTTCTCTACCAGCGTGTCTATAACAGAACTTGAAACGCCGCTTTGCAGCCTGAATTCCTCGACGGATATAAAGTCGCCGCCCTTGGCCTTTTCATACAGGCTGTCGGCAGCAGCACCGCCTACGCCCTTTATCGAGCAGAATGGCAGCCTTATTTTGCCGTCCTCTATCTGATATATCTTTGAATGTGACTTGTGAATGTCAACAGGCAAAAACTCATACCCACGGGAGAGCATCTCGTTGATAAGCATAAGGGTTTCGAGCACGCCGTCGTCCTTGGCGGTCTTTTCCTCCTTGGGCTTATTCTTTATCTCCTCCATTTTGTTCCTTACCTGATATACGCCCTTTACAGCTGTTTCAGCATCAAAGTCTTCACCTCTTACAGTAAAGATAGATGCATAGAAAGCAAGCGGGTTATGCACCTTGAACCAGCAAAGCCTTATCGCCGCTGTAACATAAGCAGCAGCGTGCGCTTTCGGGAACATATACTTAATCTTAAGGCAGCTGTCAATGTACCATTCGGGAACGTTGTGGTCTCTCATATCCTGCTTCATCTCTTCGGTGAGCAGCTTGGGTGCCTTGCCCTTACGGGTTATCTCCATTATCTTGAATGAAAGCTTCGGCTCTACCCCGTGATAGATAAGGTATGTCATGATACTGTCACGAGTTCCTATAACATTTGATATGTCGCAAACTCCCTGCGCTATAAGCTCCTGCGCATTGCCGAGCCAAACGTCAGTTCCGTGTGAAAGACCCGATATCTGCAACAGGTCAGAGAAGTTCTTAGGCCTTGATTCAAGCAGCATTCCTCTTACAAAGGGTGTGCCCATTTCGGGTATACCAAGAGTTCCCGTCTGGCAGAAAATGTCCTCCTCTGTAACGCCCAAAGCCTCAGGCGATGTGAACAGCGAATAAACAGCCGGGTCTGACATGGGCACCGTGGTTATGTCCATTTGTGAGAATCTTTCAAGATACTTGTAAATTGTCGGCACATCATGCCCCAGCTCGTCAAGCTTAAGTATCGTATCATGCAGCGAATGGAAGTCAAAGTGCGTCGTCACGATGTCCGAATCCGCCTTCTCGGCAGGGTGCTGCACAGGTGTGAAGTCATACACTTCATAATCGCTCGGTATAACTACCATGCCGCCCGGATGCTGACCTGTGGTACGCTTTACATTAAGGCAGCCGTTTATCATTCTCTGCATCTCGGCCTTGTGTACCTCAATGTGACGCTCTTCAAGATAATTCTTTACATAGCCAAACGCCGTCTTATCAGCAACACCTGCGATAGTTCCCGCCTTGAAAACGTGGTCCTGACCGAAAAGTTCTTCTGTGTATTTGTGAGCCTTTGACTGATAGTCGCCTGAGAAGTTAAGGTCTATATCAGGCGCCTTGTCGCCGTCAAAGCCAAGGAACGTCTCGAAAGGTATATCATGCCCGTCACGGTGCATATCCTCACCGCATTCGGGGCAGACCTTTGGCGGTAGGTCAAAGCCTGAGCCTACCGAGCCGTCATCAATAAACTCGCTGTGCCTGCACTTAGGGCAGACATAGTGCGGCTGTAATGGGTTAACCTCCGATATGCCCGACATTGACGCCACGAATGACGACCCGACCGAGCCACGGGAGCCAACCTGATAGCCGTTCTCGTTAGAGTTGGCAACAAGCTTCTGCGATATCATATAAAGCACCGCAAAGCCGTGCTTTATGATAGAGTCAAGCTCTCTCTTTAAGCGCTTGAATACTATCTCGGGAATATGCCCCTCAAAATACTGCGATACGTCAACGTCCTCGCCCTCGGGAATCTCAATGCTCTCAGGCTCACAGTTGCCGTAGATAGAGCAGCATTTCCTCCAGCAGATGACCTGCAATTCTCTCACAGCACCCTCGATAAAGGGCGTATAAGTTCCGTTCGGGAACGCCTTTACGTCGGGGTCTATCATATCGGCTATAAGGTTTGTGTTGGCAACTACAACCTCATAGGCCTTTTCCTTGCCGAGATACGCAAAGTCATCAAGCATCTCGTTGGTAGTCTTAAGATAAAGCGGCGGCTGATTGTCGCAGTCGGAATACTTTGCCGACTGGAGTATAGCTCTGAACACCGCATCGCCCTTGTCCATAAAATGAACGTCGCCTGTGGCGCATACAGGTATACCCAGCTCGTCACCGAGCTTTATTATCGTCCTGTTAAAGTCATGCAGCTGCTCAACGGTCTGAACATCGCCTTTTCTGAGCATAAACATATTGTTGCCGTCGGGCTGTATCTCCAAATAATCATAATAACTCGCTATCTTGCAAAGCTCTGCCCACGGCCTGCCTGCATAAACGGCCCTGAAAAGCTCGCCCGCCTCGCAGGCACTGCCAACTATAAGCCCCTCTCTGTGCTTTGAAAGTTCTGACTTGGGTATTCTCGGGTTTCCCTTGAAATACTTAAGGTTTGACATTGATATAAGCTTGTAGAGGTTTTTAAGGCCTGTGTTATTCTTAACAAGTATAATCTGGTGATAGCTGTTCTTTATCGAATTGGGGTCATCTATCTTCAGCAGGCTGTTGAGTCTGTCGCAGGTTAGCGTTTCACCCGGGTTTTCAGCAATAAGTCGCTCACAAAGCTTTTTGAATATTCTGCTGAGTACCTCCGCATCATCGCAGGCTCTGTGGTGATTGAAATCACCTACTTCGAGATGTTTTGCCACCGTGTCAAGCTTGTGCCTTGAAAGATTAGGCAGCATACATCTTGACATAGGCAGAGTATCAATAGCAGAGAACTCAAAATCTACACCGACCCTCTGCGCACAGGTGCTTATAAAGCCCGTATCAAAGTCTGCATTGTGAGCCACAAGCACAGGCTTCTCGCCGCAGAAATCCATAAATCTCTTAAGCGCCTCGGCCTCCTTGTCAGCCCCCTGCACCATTTCATTTGTTATGCCTGTAAGCTTTGTTATAAAAGGCGTTATCTCCCTCTCAGGGTCAACGAATATATTGAACCTGTCAATAACTTCAAGGTCTTTTATCTTAACAGCGCCTATCTCTATCATTCGCTCTGTCGTCGCAGAGGTGCCCGTAGTTTCAAGGTCGAATACAATTATCTCCCCTGTCAGCGGCCTGCTGTCGGTGCCCTTCATTATCTCGATCTCATCATTTATCTGATAAGCTTCGATACCGTATATCGTCTTGAACTCCCCGCCGCCCTTTCTTATATCGGCAGTTGCATTCATAGCATCGGGATAGCCCTGAACAACACCGTGGTCGGTTATAGCTATTGCCTTGTGTCCCCAGTCATACGCTAGCTTAACAAGCTTGTCCGCAGGTGTGAGAGCGTCCATGCTCGACATATTGGTGTGGCAATGAAGCTCAACACGCTTTACCTCGGCATCGTCTTTCTTCTTTATGCGCTTTACAACCATTATGTTTTCAGGCATAATGTTAAGCGAGTGGTCAAAATCGTCCTGCTCGATATTTCCGTTAACGATAATGGTCTTGCCGTTTTTCAGCTCTTCAAGCGCAGCTTCAAGCTGCGCTCTTGTGTATTTAACATACTTGCCCTTTTTGTTTGAGCCTATTATCTTTATCGAGAATGAGCTTGTATAGTCGGTAAACATTATAGAAGCTATAAGCATTCCCGTCTTGGTCTCCTTGGTATCAACGCCAAAAATATCGCCCCAAACGGTGATATTATTCGCAGGCTCTAAAACCAAGTCCTTCATAGCCGTAACATCTGCATCAGACGGGATAGGCCCGCCCTTTACAACAAGCGCTTCGTCAGCCAAAAGTGATAGCCTTGTAAAGTCGGCGCTAAACGTCCTGTAGGTAAACTCTGCGCCGTTTGCCGCAGGTGCCGCCACCTGCTTTTCCTTGGGCTTCTGACCGCTTTCGGGTGTATAAAGCGGCTGATTTGACGACGCCGCATCATTTATCATCTGACTGTGTGCAATATCGTGGGCGTTCTCATCAAATTCAAGCACGCCGCCGAACTGCACATCTACTCTTCTGCTGAAAAGCTCATAGATAAGCTCAGGCAGTACCCGTTCAATGCCCCTGTCTTTGAGTATCGAAAAGCCGCCTATCTTAAGCTCTATATTCAGCAGATCGCCCTCTATGCTGCAATCGCAGTTGTCAAAAAAGCCGTTTACAAACGGGAATTTTGACCTTAAATACCCAAACACAAGGGGCATTGCCTCGGGAGTGAGCATATCGGGGGTGTACTTGGGCTTAAGGGTAACTCTCTTTATCCTCAAAGCCTGCGCCATTCTGCCCTCAAACATCTCTTTGTTATCTATATGTATGACATTCTTAAATGCAGCAACCAGTTCAAGGCTGCCGTCTATCTCAAAGAATGTCAGCTTTAATACTTTTGCATCTTCCAACTCTTTCGGGATAAGCTCCTCATATCCGCTGAAAAGGTCAATCAGTTTTTTATCAGGCATAGTGTTTCCTTAACGGATGCCCTCCTTCTTAAATCTTGTCTATCTCACCAAGCAGCGCATCAAGCGCCTTGTTCTCGTCTACTTTGTATAGCTGTTTGCCGTTTTTGAACAGCACGGCACAGCCGTCGCCGCCTGCAATGCCTATATCAGCTTCGCCAGCCTCGCCAATGCCGTTTACCACGCAGCCCATAACAGCTACGGTTATATTCTTATTAATGTCCTTAGTCGCCTGCTCTACCTTCTTTGCAAGGTCAACTAAGTTTATCCTCGTTCTTCCGCAGGTCGGGCAGGAAACTATCTTGACGCCCTCACCCTTGCCTATAGCTTTGAGAATGTCCTTTGCAGCATATATCTCCTTAATCGGGTCATCTGTAAGGGAAACTCTTATAGTCTCGCCTATCCCGTCACAAAGCAGCGATCCTATGCCGACTGCCGACTTTATAAGCCCCATTCGCTCGGTTCCCGCCTCAGTAACGCCTAAATGCAGCGGGTAATCGCACTTCTGTGCAAGCAGTCTGTAAGCCCCAATCATAGTAGGAACGTCTGATGATTTGAGCGAAATCACAATGTCCTCAAAATCACATTCTTCAAGAATCCTCACGTGCCCTAAAGCACTCTCAACAAGCGCCTCTGCGCAGGGGTGACCATATTTTGCAAGTATATCCTTTTCGAGCGACCCGCCGTTTACGCCTATGCGTATGGGGATACTTCGCTTTTTGCATTCGTCAACTACAGCCTGAACTCGCTCCCTGCTGCCAATGTTGCCGGGGTTTATCCTAATCTTGTCGATACCAGCCTGCGCCGCCGCAATAGCGAGCCTGTAGTCAAAGTGTATATCCGCCACCAGCGGAATGCTAATCTTATCCTTGATAGCGGGAATAAGCGCCACCGCCGCCATATCGGGTATAGCCGCCCTTACTATCTCACAGCCTGCCTGCTCTAAAGCCACAGCCTGCCTTACCGAGCCTTCTATATCAGTTGACGGTATGCTGAGCATCGACTGAATGTATATCTTTTCGCCGTTCAGCACGCAGCAGCCGACTTTAACGGGCTTGCATTTGCGCATAAGTCACCCTCCTCTAAAACAGCTTTCTTATATCATTAAACGTAACTATCAGCATAAGCAGCATAAGCAGCACTATGCCTATAAAATGCACCATTCCCTCGTGCTCGGGTTTTACGGGGTGCCTTGTTATCGCCTCGTAGATAAGGAACATCAGCCTGCCCCCGTCAAGTGCAGGAAGCGGCAAAAGATTAAACAGCCCCACATTTATCGTGATAAACGCCGCCATTGAAAGCATCTTGTTCCATAAAGCCGCCCAGTCAATGCTCTCCTCCTTGGCCTCGTCCTCTATAACGTCACCAATTGCATTAACTATACCCACAGGCCCCGAAAGGTCATTAAGATGATAGGTGCCGCTTATCAGGTCACCAAGTGATATATAAATAAGCCTGCCATAAGAAAGCGTAGACCGCCCTGCATATGATAATACCGTCAGCGGGTTAGCTTTCTGGGGTGCTACCTTGAAATCAATGTGCAGCGTGCCCTCGTTTTTTGTAAGCTCTACGTCTTCAAGCTCTTTTTTCTCGCCGTCTCTGATGACCACCATATCGAACTTTCCGTCCTCATCGCTCTGGAACTGGTAGGAAAGATCCATATCCGTGAATATCCTCATTCCGTTGCATTCAATTATCTTGTCACCTATTTCAAGCCCCGATGCATTTGAAACGGCATTCTCTTCAAACCAGCTTATCTGTGTGGTTGTGATAGGCGCATTAACGATAGTGCTTATAACAAGCAGAATAAACCCTAAGATAAGATTCATCACCGCACCCGCAACAACTATCGCCACTCTGCGTGGTACCGATTTGTTGCAGAATGCGTTTCCGTCCTCACTCTTGCTGTCTTCACCCTCCATAGCGCAGTAACCTCCTATGGGCAGGGCTCTGAGTGAATACTGTGTCTCACCTTTTTTCTTTTTGAGCAAGCAAGGCCCCATGCCGATAGAAAACTCATTGACCTTGACGCCGCAGAGCTTTGCAACCGCAAAATGCCCGAACTCGTGTATAGCGATTATCAGACTGAATATCAATACCGCTATAATAATGCTGATAGCTCCCATTCTTTTGTCCTTTCTTTATATCTGTTTATAGTTTTTTCTGACAAATTCTCTTGCCGCCCTGTCAGCCGCAAGCACATCATCAAGTGTCTTTATCTCTTTGTATTCTGTCGCTTCGAGGCATTTCGTCACAAGCCTGCCTATGTCAAGAAAGCCTATCTTCCTGTTAAGAAACAGCCCTACGGCCTCTTCGTTTGCGCCGTTTACCGAAGCAGGCAGATTTCCGCCCTTGGTTATCGCCTTTATGCAGGCAGTCAGACAGTCAAATGTCTCGTAATCGGGCTTTTCAAAGGTAAGCGTGCCGTAATCCGTCAGCGATAGCGGCTTAACATCACAATCCACCCTCTGCGGAAATATCAGCGCATACTGTATCGGTATCTTCATATCAGGCACGCCAAGCTGTGCTATAACCGAGTTGTCATTGTATTCCACCGCCGAGTGAACAACGCTCTGCCTGTGAACTACTATCTCTATTTGCTCAGGCTTAAGGTCAAAAAGCCACATCGCCTCGATGAATTCTAACCCCTTATTCATAAGTGTAGCAGAGTCAATGGTTATTTTATTGCCCATTGACCAGTTGGGGTGATTCAGCGCCTGCTCGACTGTCACGTTTTCAAGGTCAGCTTTCTTCTTTCCAAAGAACGGCCCGCCAGACGCCGTGAGTATTATTTTCTTAAGCTCTTTGATATTATTCCCCTGTAAGCACTGGAATATCGCACTATGCTCGCTGTCAACGGGGTATATCCTTACATTTTTCTTCCTTGCAAGGTCAATAACCAGCTTGCCGCCCGCAACAAGCGTTTCCTTGTTGGCAAGGGCTATGTCGGTGCCGTGCTCAATAGCCTTTAATGTCGGCTCAAGACCTACCATTCCCACAAGCGAGTTGAGCATTATGTCTACTCCGTCAAGCTGTGCTATCTCTAAAAGCCCCTCATACCCCGAAAGCACTCTCGTGGGCGTGCCTTCGAGCAGCCTTTCAAGTTCGCCCGCCTTGCTCTTGTCGCATATGCAGGCATAAAGCACCTCAAACTCCTTTGCCTGCTTAGCCAAAAGCTCAACATTAGAGTTTGCCGAAAGAGCCGCTACTCTAATTTTATGCGCTTTTGCGACCTCTAATGACTGTGTTCCTATCGACCCAGTTGAGCCGAGAATTGATATGACCTTCATTTCATCATTTCCTTACTATGATATATAAATATCGTATATTTGTTGCATATACTTGTAATCAAATACTGTATGATATGACCCTTGCACAATAGCAAAATATGTGTTACCATAGATTTAGAAAAGCATCAGCGCCCTCTAAATAACACTTAAAGGGGCAGCCTGTTTTTTACAGACTCCCCCTGAAATATTACATTATAAGCCCCATTGAGAAAACATAATACATAAAAGGCGCTACGATAATAACGCTGTCAAACCTGTCCATAACGCCACCGTGACCGGGCATTATGTTGCCGTAGTCCTTTATGCCTGTCTGCCTCTTGATGAGCGATGCGCTAAGGTCGCCCACAAGCCCGAGCAGAGCACAAAGCATACCGCTTATAAAGAGTGCAATATATTTGAGCGACGGCCCGTCAAGCGCATAGTCGTAAATAAGCCCTATCAGAAGCATTATCACGCCATTAGAAAGAACGCCGCCGATAAGCCCCTCAACTGTTTTCTTAGGTGAAATCTTGGGGCAGAGCTTTGTCTTGCCTAAGAAAGTTCCTGCAAAGTAAGCACCCGAATCAGCCAGCCATGCACCGCAAAGCGTTATAACTATCATAAACAGCCCGTGCTCGTAGTGGTTCATCTTAAGCAGCGCCTCAAATGCATATGGTATAAAGAAGCCGAATGCTAAAAGCTCAATTATCTGCTCATACTTTATCTTCTCATGCTCTCTGAAAAAGCTTACAAGCATCGCCAGAACGAAAAGCCCGAATATAAGAGTGCTGTAGCCTATCTTGTAAGACGAATCAAACATATGCCCAACACATACAAGTGCGCCGTAAACATAGCAGATCGTCGTCTGGATCAACAGCTTGTCAAGCTTTGTCGCCTTGAACAGCTCCATGAGCGCCACGACCACAAGAAAGCCGATAGCAAGCTCAAAAACAAACGTCTTATGAAGCGCCAGCACGATAACTGCGATAACTATCGCAACAGCGGCTGAGATTATTCTTGTTTTCATTAAAGATCAAATGCCCCCGTATCTTCTGTTTCTGTCATTAAAAGCGATTATCGCTTCTTCAAGATCCTTGCCCTTGAAATCAGGCCAAAGTATATTTGTGTAATAAAACTCCGCATAGGCTGATTGCCATATCAGAAAGTTTGAAAGCCTCTGCTCGCCGCTCGGCCTAATTATAAGGTCAGCTGCAGGAATATCCTCGGTGTATAGGTTTTGCTCAATGAGCTGCTCTGTTACGTCCTCCTCGGTTATCCTGCCGTCAAGAGCGAGCCTTACGATGTTCTTTACCGAGTGGCATATGTCATCACGCCCGCCGTAGTTGATAGCCAGCACCAACGTCATCGAATCAAAGTGCAGAGAATCCTCCTCCACGCTCTTCATCTTTTTCTGTAAAGTCTCGCTTAACATCGAGCGGTCGCCTATAAAGCGCACCCTGATGTTCTCCTCGATAAAATCCCTTACTTCGTCAAGGTATTTCTCAAAGAGATCCATTATAGCATCGACTTCGTCCTTAGGCCTTTTCCAGTTTTCGGTGGAAAAAGCATAATAAGTCACATACTTAACTCCCAAGGCCTTTGCGTATCTCGTGATAGCCCTGAAATTCTTAGCGCCCTCTCTGTGTCCTATCTTTCTCGGCATACCACGCTTTTTAGCCCAGCGGCCGTTGCCGTCCATAATAATGCCGATGTGTTCGGGAACTCTCATTCCTTCGGGCAGAGAGGTAACTATAGGCTTAGCCATTTAAACACCGCCTTTATCAGATAGAAAGAACTTCCTTTTCCTTTGCAGCAACGGTCTCGTCAACCTTCTTGTCCATTTTGTCCGTTACCTTCTGTATCTTCTCCTCGGCAGTCTTTACATCGTCCTCGGTTATCTCGTTGTTCTTCTTCATGTTCTTTATCTTGTCAATAGCGTCACGTCTTATCGAACGAACTGCGACCTTTGTGTCCTCGCCCATTTTCTTGACGTCCTTAACTATCTTCTTTCTGTCCTCCTCTGTCATCTGAGGGAACATAAGACGAAGCACCGAGCCGTCATTCTGCGGGTTGATGCCAACGTCAGATGCCTGAATAGCCTTCTGTATCGGCACAAGAAGTGTCTTGTCCCACGGCTGAACTACAAGTACTCTTGCTTCGCTTACAGAAACTGTAGCAAGCTGATTGATAGGTGTGGGTGTGCCATAATAGTCAACAGTCACCTTGTCAAGAACGCCGGGGTTAGCTCTGCCGGCTCTTATAGTGCCGTAGTCAGATACCAGTACGTTTATAGACTTTTCCATTTTCTCCTGTGCCTTGTTAATTACTGTATTCATAAGTCAACCTCTTTTCATTTATTCTTCAACTAACGTGCCTATTTCCTTGCCCATGCACGCATCATATATATTATCCGGTCTTGAAAGATCGAAAACGAGTATCGGAACCTTGTTATCCTGACAAAGAGCAGCAGCAGTAGCGTCCATTACCTTCAAGCCCTTTGAGAGTATCTCGTTGAATGTCAGCTTGTCATACTTGACAGCGTCTTTATACTTGTGGGGGTCTTTATCATAAACACCGTCTACCATAGTGGCCTTGAAGAATATATCAGCCTCTATTTCGGCAGCTCTTAAAGCAGCAGCCGTGTCGGTAGAGAAGAAGGGATTACCCGTTCCGCAGCCGAATATGACTACTCTGCCCTTCTGGAAGTGTCTTATAGTCTTGTTTCTTATATAAGGCTCTGCCACCTGCGGCATTGAAATAGCCGTCTGAACTCTTACCTCAAGCCCTAAATGCTCAAGACCGTCAGCAACAGCCAAAGCGTTCATGGCAGTAGCAAGCATACCTATGTGGTCTGCCCTTGTTCTGTCCATAGCGCCGCTCGATCTGCCTCTCCAGAAGTTGCCGCCGCCTACGACTATACCTATCTCAACACCAGCATCAGCGCACTTCTTGATGCTCTGGCCGAACTTGTTTATCACCTCATAATCAAGCCCTGTCTTTTTGTCGCCTGCAAGTGCCTCGCCGCTAAGTTTTAAAAGTATTCTTTTGTATTTCGGTTCCATACTCAACACTCCTTCATATTAAAACATTCCATAATATATTATACAATATTTCCCCTCAAATGTAAAGTGCTTTTACCGTTTTTTAATTGTTTTTATCCAAAACAAAACAGCCGCCCGATAAGACAGCTGTCAATTAACATTTTATTCTTTTTTGGCATCAAGCAAGTCGGTAAACTCCTTTATCTTCCCGCTTATCTCGTCTGCCTTTTCGTTGTGGACGTAATGCCCGCAGTCAAGCTCTATCAGCTCTGCACCGTGCTCTTTTGCAAAGTCCTTCTGAATCTGCACCCACTTGTCAAACCCTGTTTCTTTTCCGTCTGATGCAAACATAAGTATGGGTATGTCGGGTATTGGCTGCCCGTCAATCTCCTTTACCGCCTCAGGAATAGCCCTGCCCTCGTACATTATGTTGACATTCACGGCCTTTTTGCAGGCTATGGCACGGTAAAGCTCCTTCTCCTCATTTGTAAGGCTGTCAGGGAGAGTCGAGTCAGCATAGAAAAATCTTATAACACCCGCTTCACGCCCCAAAGCAGCAAACTTCTCAAATCTTTCGGTAGCTTTGTGGTCATACTCGTCATAAGACCTCGGCAGCGCCATATCAAGTCCGACTATCGCTTCTACTTCGTCAGGGTATTTCTGCGCCCAAAGCAGCGTCTCAACGCCAGACATAGAGTGCGGGCAGAGTATCGCCTTGCCGGATATGCCCGCCTTTTCAAGCGCCATCCTGTCCTGCCTTAAAATCGTGTCAAACGACCTTTCTTCATCGACCACATCGCTGAAGCCGTAACCGAATTTCTCGATAACGACTATCCTGTAGCCGTCAAGCTTTGAGTAAAGTGTCTTAAAGTCAAGTATAGGCGACGCCGTGCCCGAGCCTGAAAGGAATACAAGCGTGTACTTCCCCTTACCCTCGGTATAAACGCACATTTTGTGCCCGTCAACCTCTACCATCTGCCCAAGGGGCTTTTCAAGCAAGTCGCTCTCCTTTGACATCATCACCCTGTTGTAGATAAAAACGACCAGAAGAGCGGCAACTATCACGATAAGTATAACAAGCAGCACCTTGCCTATAAGCTTTAACGCTTTCATAAAGAATCCCCCAAGCCGTCAGCCCTTGATTATCTTTACAAAGAAGTTTCTTGTTCTCGGGCCGTCAAACTCTGTGAAATAAATCCCCTGCCAAGTGCCGAGCATCAGCCTTCCGTCTTCGATTATAACTGTAGCGCTGTTGCCGATAACGCTTGATTTGAGGTGTGCCGCCGAGTTGCCCTCTGCGTGCTTGAACTGATACCTGTCAGGGAATGTTGCATCAAGTGCATATAAAAGGTCTGTCACAACATCGGGGTCGGCATTTTCGTTTATCGTGATGCCTGCCGTAGTGTGAGGGCAGTAAACTACAGCAAGGCCGCTTTCTACCATACTTTCATTGACAGCCTGCCTTACATAGCTTGTGATGTTGTAAAAGTTTTCCTTCTCTGTCTTTAAGGTGTAGCTGTAAACCATTATAATTTCCTCCCGAGGAAGCCGTCCTCAGTCTCGTTCTTGTTAGGTCTTGACATAAGCGTGTTTATAGAGTCCTTGGGCGATATGCCGCCGAAGAGTATACCATAAAGCTGCTCTGTTATGGGCATCTCTATACCAAGACGCTTTGCAAGCTCGTGTGCGTTCTTTGTGCACTCATAGCCCTCAACTGTGCCTATTCGCCTAACTGCTTCATCAGGCGCAACACCCTGCCCTATGAGTATGCCTGCACGCCTGTTGCGGCTGTGCATACTTGTGCAGGTAACTATCAGGTCGCCAAGACCCGTAAGCCCTGAAAATGTGTTTCTCTCAGCACCCATAGCAAGACCTATGCGTGCTATCTCGGTAAGACCTCTTGTCATAAGTGCCGCCTTGGTGTTGTCACCAAGTCCAAGGCCGTCGCAAACGCCCGCAGCAAGTGCTATTATGTTTTTAAGCGAGCCGCCTATCTCACAGCCCACCACATCATCATTTACATATATCCTGAAAGTCTTGTTTGAAAGGGCATTCTGCACATAGTAGGAAACCTCTCTGTCTTCAGAAGCTACAACAACAGTCGTGGGTATGCCCCTGCCTATCTCTTCAGCATGGGAAGGCCCTGAAAGAATAGCCGTCTTGTTATCGGGGAAGCTTTCATCAGTTACCTCGCTCATAAGCTTTAAGCTCTCGGGCTCAAGACCCTTTGCGGTGTTTACAATGATAGATTCACGGCTTACAAAAGACTTTGCTTCCTCGCATACATCTCTGCAAAAGCGTGTGGGTATGCCGAGAATGACGATATCAGACCCCTTAACCGCCGAAACATCAGTAGTCAGTTTAACTTCCTTCGGTATAATGACCCCGGGCAGCTTTGAGCGAAGCTCGCCCGACCTCTTGATAGTGTCTATCTCGTCTTGAAACTTGCTCCAAACAGTAACATCATGCCCGCCGTTAACGCACATAACAGCCAGCGAAAGCCCGAAACCGCCCGAACCTAAAATAGTTATCTTAGCCATGACCGCACCTCCGTAAAAGTGAATTATTTATTGTCATCCTGCTGCTTTTTCTTTGAGCCGAATTTGTTCTCTGTGCCCGCCATGAGCCTTTGTATATTCGGCTTATGGAGATATATGATAAGCACACATATCAGAAAAGCAACTATAGTATTGGGTATGACAGCATAGCCGCCGTCATAAACGAAATTCTGTAAAATAAAGGTAAATGTCGGGTAAGCGATAGCCGCAAATATAGAGCCTACCGATACATACTTTGTAACTGCCACAAGCAGCGCAAAAACCGCAACAGACAACACACAGGTCAGCGGGTCGATAGCAAGCAGCGTGGTTGCGGCCAGCAAAACGCCCTTACCGCCGTGAAAGCCGTAAAATACAGGGAAACAATGCCCTATCATTACCGTAAGGCCTGCCACATAGCCTATAAACCTCGGGTCGTCAAAGAACTCGACGCCCATGACCTGATGAACGACTATCCTGCATACAACAACGGCTATAACGCCTTTTGCAAGGTCGCATAAAAGTGTTGCAAGTGCAGGCCCCTTGCCGTAGACTCTGAGCACATTGGTAAGCCCCGCATTCTTGCTGCCGTAATCACGTATATCCTGCTTTTTCCATATGCGGCATACTATGATAGCAGAGTTAAGGCTTCCGAAAAGGTATGAAAAGACTACTGTAAACAAAACAGCAATAATATCCATCACTCAAAACTACTCCTTACTTAACATCTTTGGTGTCACGCTCACGCACTTTCATTCTTATAGGCGTTGCATCGAGCGAGAAAGTCTCTCTTATCTGGTTTTCGATATATCGCTGATAAGAGAAATGGAAAAGGTCTGCTCTGTTGACAAAGCAAACGAATGTAGGCGGCTTCGTAGAAGCCTGTGTCATGTAGTATATCTTAAGGCGCCTGCCCTTGTCAGAGGGCGGCTGAACTCTTGTAGTAGCATATGCCAGTACGTCATTGAGCCTGCCTGTAGGTATTCTTACAGCGTTCTGCTCAGCCACATACTTGATAAAGTCAAAGAGCTTTTCAACTCTTAAGCCAGTCTTAGCCGATATAAACACAAACGGTACATAGCTCATAAACGAGAAATCGTCCTGCAATTTCTTGCGGTATTCGTCCATAGTGTTTGTTTCTTTTTCTATGGCATCCCACTTGTTTACTGCAACTATGCAGGCCTTGCCCTTTTCGTGCGCATAGCCCGCAACCTTTGAATCCTGCTCGGTAAAGCCCTCGGTAGCGTCAATTACTATCACCGCCACATCAGCCCTGTCTACCGCCATATATGAGCGCAGTACGCTGTATTTTTCAACGCTGTCAAGCACCTTTGACTTGCGCCTTATACCTGCGGTGTCGATAAATACGAACTTGCCGTTCTCGTTTTCTATCTCGGTGTCTGTCGCATCTCGTGTAGTTCCTGCTATATCAGAAACTATAACTCTATCCTCGCCGCATATCCTGTTGATGATAGAGGATTTGCCCACATTCGGCTTACCTATAACAGCAACTTTTATAACATCGTCGTCATAGTTCTCTTCCTGCATATCGGGGAGGTATTTTATAACCTCGTCAAGCAGGTCGCCCGTTCCGTGACCGTGAACAGAAGATACCGCTATAGGGTCGCCAAGACCTAAATTATAAAACTCATAGAATTCCATTGGCGGCTCGCCAACGCTGTCGCACTTGTTTACGCATAAAACTATAGGCTTGCCCGATTTCTGAAGCATAGAAGCTACTTCATAGTCATTAGCCGTAACGCCTGTTCGCAGGTCTGTAACAAGAATCGTCACATCTGCCCTTGTTATGGCAAGCTCTGCCTGCCTTCTCATCTGCGAAAGAATTATATCGTCAGAATCAGGCTCGATACCGCCCGTATCAACGAGCATGAACTCATGCCCGAGCCATTCGCACTTTGAATATATCCTGTCTCTTGTAACGCCGGGCGTATCCTCAACGATTGAGAGGCGCTGCCCTATAAGCTTGTTAAAAAGCGTGCTCTTGCCGACATTAGGCCTGCCTACAACAGCAACTATCGGTAGTGCCATTTATATCCCTTTCCTTTCATTCATCATAGCTTACCCCTAAAAGCGCATCAAGGTAGTCATACCCGTCATTCGCTATGGGTGTTATCTTTATATCAAGCGCTTCTCTTACCTCATCTAAGGTAACATCATCAAGGAAGATATCCTCATCAGCCTTTAGCATGACCTTGGGGATAATAAGTTCCTCTCCCAGATCCTGCCCTTTTAGCTGTTCGATAAGGTCACCGCCCGTCACAAGGCCTGCAACGGTTATAGTCTCCCCGAAGTCGGGTAGACGTTACACTCAAAGGTCGGAAATCTTGCGCTTATTCTCTTAACTAATTCTTTGTGAAAGCCCCCTGCAAGCGTACCGGTTGCAAGTGAGACTTTTCTTTTTCTGCTATACTCCTCCTGCATATCGAGTGCCGCATCGACCTCATCGCTCAAAGAGCGCAGAAGCCCCACACCATTCTCATACTGGGGGTATTCCTCATAATATTCCGCATCGGGTATCGGCCTTTCCGCCGTTATATAAAACTCATCGGAAGCAAAGACCATTCTTGTGCCGTATTTTTCAAGACAGTCTTTCTGCACGGCCTCGATAACATCAATTGCCGCACCCGCTGTCTCCTTGTTAAATATCTTCATCGGGAAAAGCCCCTCACGGAACTTAGTTATCCCAACAGGAACTACAGCCACCGACTGGATATTCGGCATCATTCTCTCGAGGTCGGTGAGCGTTCTTACAAGCTCCTTGCCGTCGTTGATTCCGGGGCAGCATACTATCTGGCAGTTGAGCTCAATGCCCGCATCTGTGAGCATTTTCAAAAATCTCAGCTTATCCCCTGCAAAGCGGTTGTTCATCATCTTGCATCTAAGTTCGGGGTTTGTGGTATGCACCGACACATTGATATTAAGGCGCATTTTTATAATACGCTCAATATCCCTGTCATCAAGGTTAGTAAGCGTCACATAATTACCCTGCAAAAAAGAAAGCCTTGCATCATCGTCCTTGAAATAGAGCGTTTCCCTCATACCCTTGGGCATCTGATCAATAAAGCAGAATATGCATTTATTCGAGCAGGAACGCTTCTTATCCATAAGGAACGTATCAAATTCAAGACCTATATCGTCATATTCGCTCTTTCTGACAGTCTTTTCAAAGGCTTCACCGTCACGTTCAAGCGATAAAGACACTTTCTCAACGGCAATATAAAACATATAGTCAAGAACGTCCTCGATAGTATTGCCGTTTATAGCTATGAGCGTATCACCGCTTTTTATGCCGCATCTGTCAGCCTTGCTGCCCTTTATGACCGAACTGATAATTACAGACATCTTAACTCCTTATCACAATAAAAAACAGAGAGGTAAAATAGCTTTACCCCTCTGCCCTACTTGCATTTGCTGTTATCGCAAAACGGGTAATCAATTACTCTTCAACCTTGATTACCTGTACACCCTTGTAGAAGCCGCAGTTCTTGCAAACTCTATGGGGTGCTGTAAGCTCTCCGCAGTTTGAGCATCTTGAAAGTGCGGGAGCATCGAGCTTCCATACCTGTGAACGTCTTTTATCTCTTCTCTGCTTTGATACTTTTCTCTTCGGTACTGCCATTTTGGCACCTCCTCTATAAAGCTTTTGTTAACCTGCCCGAAGTATCGGCTGTTAATTTTCGCAGCCACACTCGCCCTCATTCAAATTCTTTCCGCAAGTCAGGCAAAGACCTTTACAGTCCTCCCTGCAAAGTATTTTAGTGGGCAGTGAAAGAAGAATATCGTCAATAACGAGCACATCGAGGTCGAGCTTAGCGTCCTCACATACAACGAGCTCATCATCATCGGTATATGACCTGAGCACAAGTGTATGCTCAATGTCAATATCGTATTCTCTTTCAAACTCAGTCAGGCATCTGTCACATTCGTGCTGCATTGTAAACCCGCATTTAGCCTTAAGAAACACAATTCCTGCACGGTTTTCTACAGCGCCGGATACATTTATCGGTGTTTTGAATGTCTTGTCAGCAAGATAATCAAGCGCCTGTGCAGGGATATCATACTCGATATCCTCTTTTCTGCCCGGGCATTCAAATATATTTCTGAGCCTTAGGATCATCATAACACCTCAAACATCACAAATTCCATTATAAACTAAATAGTCGGTTTTGTCAATAGTTTTTTTGAAACTATCAAAATTATTTAATAAATGCTCTTACCTTAGCGGGAAGCTCGTCAACGTCAGCCGAGATAGTGAATGTCATCTTAACGTCCTTTGTGAGCATAGCAACCTTTTCGAGCATAGCGCCGAGAGCCTCATAGTCTCTGCCGCCTATCTTGAGGATACCGTCAACGAATATCTCCTGGATATCGTAGTTACCTGCAAGAAGGCCTGCGATGAAGCCGTAGAGTGCATCAAAGCTGTTTACGCCGTATTCCTCAGCATCAGCAAGTCTTACGCTGTGGGGTATATCATATGTGAGCTTCATGCCTCTCTCTATGCAAACGATATTGCCTGTTGCCTTTGCAGCAGACTCCTTTATAGCCTCTACAAGTACCTTTGTTTTGCCTGTACCCTTTTTACCTGTAATAAGATTGATCATAAATTTAACTCCAATCTGCCCTGGGGCATTATTTTATTAAATGAAAGCCGAGGCCTTCAAAAAATCCTTTGATTTAGCCAAGCTTAGCCTCAAGCTCTGCCTTCATCGACTCATAGCCGGGCTTGCCGAGAAGAGCGAACATATTCTTCTTGTAGCTCTCAACGCCGGGCTGGTTGAAGGGGTTAACACCTAAAGCATAGCCCGAGATAGCGCAAGCCTTCTCGAAGAAGTAGATGAGCTCGCCTAAGTTCTCTTCATCAAGAGCGTCCATCTCAATGATGATGTTAGGAACGCCACCCTCGGTATGAGCAAGAACAGTGCCCTCAAACGCCTTCCTGTTTACAACAGACATATTCTGGTTTGTAAGGAAGTTAAGGCCGTCAAGGTTTTCCTTGTCGTCTTCAAGGAAGAGATCCTGCTTGGGATTCTTGATATCAACAACTGTTTCAAACATTATCCTCGAGCCGTCCTGAATGAACTGGCCGAGAGAATGAAGATCAGTCGAGAATGTAGCAGAGGACGGGAATATACCCTTCTGATCCTTGCCCTCGCTCTCGCCGTAGAGCTGCTTCCACCATTCAGCCATCATTGTGAATGAAGGATCGTATGTAACGAGCATCTCAACACTCTTGCCCTTATTATAAAGGATATTTCTGATAAGAGCATACATATAGCAGTCATTTGCGTTATTATGTGCATACTTATCCATAGCAGCCTTAGCGCCCTGCATGAGCTTGTCGATGTCAGCGCCTGCAACAGCTATAGGAAGAAGACCAACTGCTGTAAGAACAGAGAAACGGCCGCCTACATTGTCAGGTATAACAAATGTCTCATAGCCCTCTGTATCAGAAAGCTCCTTAAGAGTGCCCTTAGCCTTGTCGGTAGTAGCGAAGATCCTTGTCTTAGCCTCTTCCTTGCCGTACTTGTCTTCAAGAAGCTTCTTGAAAATTCTGAAAGCAAGTGCAGGCTCGGTAGTTGTACCGGACTTGGATATAACATTTACGCATACATCTCTGCCCTCGCAGATAGAGAGCACTTCATTAAGATATGTAGGGCTTATGTTGTTGCCTACAAAGTAGATATCAGGTGTGTCCTTCTTTAAATTGTTGTAGAAGGGTGATTTCAGAAGTTCGATAGCAGCTCTTGCGCCGAGGTATGAGCCGCCTATGCCGATAACGATAAGAACATCGGCCTTCTCCTTTATCCTTGCAGCAGCAGCCTTTATTCTTTCAAACTCTGCCTTATCGTAATTCTCGGGAAGATCTACCCAACCGAGAAAATCACTTCCCAGACCCTTACCGCTGACTAGAGTATTATGAGCAGCAGCGATCATAGGAGCCATTCCCTCGTACTCATCAGGTCTTATAAAACCGCCGAGGTATTTTGTGTTAAGTTTAATAGCCAAAGATTTTCAATCCTTTCAAATATAACTTTATGAAAATATTATACAATAAAAACAGTTAAATTTCAAGTGATTATTTATTAAGGAAGTAGTTTTGGCAATATTAAACAAAACAGCAAGCTAAATGTTAAACAAATTATACAATAAACATTTGAAAACAAACAGCATATCCATTTCCTTTACGTCCTCGGCGGCGGTGACCGTGCATCTTAGTATCTCGCCCTTATCATTATAAAACGTAAGTTCGCCTATCCTATCACCTTTATTTACAGGTGCTGTAAGCTTTTCCTCTCTTGTGAAGCTGTTATATATCTGCCTGTATGTTCCTCTTTCGATGATGATGTTCTTACTGTCGGTTATCTCGGCTGATGAGGTGAGTTCCTGACCATGTTCAACAGCAATATCCTCCAGCGCTTCAGGTGGAATCTCGGGATAATATATCTCATTGTGCGTAAAGGTATAGTCCATTACAGACTTTACGTCATCAAATATAGTATCCTTATCCCTGCCGCCAAGCAGTATAGCACAAACCACCATATCACGCTGTTTTGAAGCAGTACAGAGCATGATTTCCTCGTTATCTCCGCTGCAAAACTTATAGCCGATACAACCCTTATAATTCCCTATGAGTCGATTTTGCGTGACAAGTTGCGAACCTTTACGCCCAACTTCGGCCAGTCTCGTCTTGTAATACTCCCCGAACACATCATTTCGTGCCAGTTCGCCAGCCAATAGCGCCATATCTCGCCCTGCTGTTCATTTCCTTAACAAAACTCTCCTCGCTGCCGCAGCAGCCCTCGGCAAGCACCACCGCCGCATCGTTGGCGTTGCTTATCGTTATAGCCTTGATAAGCTCGTCAACAGTTATCTCCTCGCCCACATCGAGCCATATCTGCACCCCTTGCATAGAGTTTGCGTGCTCTGATGTTGTAAGAACAGTAGAATAACCTATACTCCCCGACTCTATGCAGTCATAGACCACAAGCGCCGTCATAAGCTTAGCCAGATGCGAGATATATCTCTTTTGGTTTTCCTTTTTGCCGCCAATAATAGTGCCCGTATTCGCTTCATACACCGCTATACACTCTTCATTACAGCTTTTAAGCAGCTCATCAAACGTTTCATACTCGCTCTTACCACTTACGCTATGCGAGCCGCCAGCTCCCGTTATCAGCATTATTATCGTTATTCCTAAACATATCAGCTTTTTTGCCATTATCACAAGCCCCCTTTTCATTAATTCTTATTCCAAAGGCTGTGTGATTATACAAAAAAGCAGCAGACCGTAAATGATCTGCTGCCTTGAATATCTTTTTAATTAGCTATTACTCTACAATAAAGTCCTTGATCTCTGCGAAGAACTTCTCGGGAGCATCTGTGTGTGCTGTAAGAGTAATGGGGTTTGAAAGGTCAAGTGAGAATATACCCATGATCGACTTAGCGTCTACTGCGTATCTGCCGCTTGAAAGGTCAACCTCAAAATCGTACATAGATACAACGCTAACAAACTTCTTAACGTCTGCGATCGAAGCAAGTAAGATTTTCTTTTTTGTCATAATGAATTCCTCCTGTCATTAGGTTCGGGCTCCTTACCCGTTTCTTTTCTGTAGTTTTTCTTCTGTCTACAGCTTTTATTATAATCATATTTTTCGATTTGTCAAGGGATATTTGCAAAAAAAAATAAAATATAGTATAATAGTCAATAGAAACAATTATCAGTCACTCGATTTATGCACAATGCACAACAATGTATATTGATATTTGTACAATTACAACAGTAATAATCCCCCTGCCTTAACAATGATATGATTTTATAAAACAAGGAGTAGTATATGAAAGCTTTCTATATGACCTTTGGCTGCAAGGTCAACCAATACGAAACAAACTGCATAGAACAGCTTATGACCGCCGAGGGCTTTGAAACGGCTGAGTCTTACAATGATGCTGATATCGCCGTAATAAACACCTGCACCGTAACGTCTGCCGCCGACTCAAAATGCAGGCAGTTCATCAAAAGAATAGCCAAAGAAAACCCTTCCTGCATCATCTGTGCCGCAGGGTGCATGACGCAGACCGCTGAAGACAGCAATATCCTCCCTGAATGTGCTGTAATCGCAGGGTCAAGGAACAAGACGGCCATTCCTGCCCTTATTAAAGAATACATATCCACAGGCGAGAGGATATTTGCTGTAGAGCCGCAGGATAGCCGCATTATTGAGCCTATGTGCAGCAAAGCTGTCGGCTCAAAGACACGTGCTTACATCAAAATACAGGACGGGTGTGAAATGTTCTGCACCTACTGCGCTATACCCTTTGCCCGTGGCAAGCTAAGCTCAAAGCCCTTAGATGATATCAAGACTGAGGCCGCCTCGCTTATCAAAGCAGGCCATAAGGAGCTGATACTGACAGGCATAAACCTCTGCTGCTATGGCAGAGATCTTAAAGACGGCACACGGCTTATTGACGCTATCGAGGCAGTTTGTGGCCTTGAAGGCGATTTCAGAGTAAGGCTAAGTTCAGTTGAGCCTGAACTTATCTCACAAAGTGACATAGACCGAATGGCAACGCTTAAAAAGCTCTGCCCGCATTTTCACCTGTCGCTGCAAAGCGGCTGTGATACGATATTAAAGGCTATGAAGCGCCATTACGACACCAAAATGTACGCAGAACTTGTCAGCAGGCTGAGAAGCAGCTTCAAAGACTGCGCCATAACGACTGATATTATGGTAGGCTTCCCCGGCGAAAGCGAGGAAGAGCACAGGCAGTCGCTTGAATTTGCAAGGCAAATAGCCTTTGCTGACGGGCACATTTTCCCATATTCACGCAGAAAAGGTACTATCGCCGACAAAATGCCTGCTCAGACGAGCAAAGCCGAAAAGCACTCCCGAGCCCTTGAAATGGCGGAAGTGATAACGCAGAGCAGAGAATCTTTCTTGCAAAGTATGGTCGGCAAAACGGTAAGGGTGCTCTTTGAAAAGGAGACTTCTCCCCTATATCATCAGGGGCACAGCGACAATTATACGCTTGTAAAGACCGACAGAACTTCCCTAGAAGCCACGCTGCGCCGAGAGTTTCATAATGTGCTGATAACAAGCCACGACAGCGTTTGCTGCTACGGCACGCTCATATAGCTTATTCTTTGTTCACGAATTGTTTTTTATATGTTTGAATATCTGTCTACCTTTTTTGTTGACAAGGTTATCTTTTTTGTTGTATAATATAATTATTATGAGTATGCTGTCAGAGTATGCTCTTTAACTTATGACCATTATTTTGAATGGAGGAGTTTTTCAATGTCCGTTTACAGAATTTATGTCGAAAAGAAAAAGGATCATGCGGTAGAAGCAAAATCTGTTTTTAATGACATCAGATCGGCTCTGGGCCTTAGCGGCTTAAAGTCAGTCAGGATCATCAACAGATATGACGCCGAAGGCCTTTCAAGGAAGGATTTCGAGCTTGCTACACCTGTAGTATTCTCCGAGCCTGCCGTTGATGTTACCTACGACTGCCTGCCCGACACCGCCAATGATGAAAAGATATTTGCAGTAGAATACCTCCCCGGTCAGTTTGATCAGAGGGCAGATTCCTGCGCACAGTGTATTTCCCTGCTCACAGGCGGCAACAGACCTGCTGTAAAGAGCGCCAAGATATACGTTATCAAGGGCAATGTCAGTGATGATGAGATAGCACAGATAAAGCACTACATCATCAACCCCGTTGAGAGCCGTGAAGCAAGCCTTGACACCTTTGAAACACTTGATATCAAGTATGATATACCCACAACAGTTGATACTGTTGACGGCTTTATCTACTCGACTGATGATGATCTTAAGATACTGCTCACAAGTCTTGGCCTTGCTATGGACTTTGATGATATCAAGTTCTGCCGTGACTATTTCAAGAACACCGAAAAGAGAAACCCCACCATTACTGAAATAAGAATGATAGACACCTACTGGTCTGACCATTGCAGGCACACTACATTCTCGACTATTATAGACAGCGTTGACATAGGCGCTGATTATATCGCAGCTACATATGATGACTATATAAACACAAGAAAAGACCTATACGCAGGCCGCACGGACAAGCCCATAACTCTTATGGATCTTGCCTGCATAGGCGCTAAGAGGCTCAAAAAGGAAGGCCTGCTCAAAGACCTTGACGAGAGCGAAGAGATAAATGCCTGCTCTGTAAAGATAAAGGTATTTCGGCGGTGCTGCAACTTGTCTCGGCGGCGCTATCAGAGACCCGCTTTCGGGCAGAAGCTATGTTTACCAGGCTATGCGTGTAACAGGAGCTGCAAATCCCCTTGTGCCTGTTGAAGACACTATCGCAGGCAAGCTGCCCCAGAGAAAGCTCGTTGTTACGGCTGCTAACGGCTATTCCTCCTACGGCAACCAGATAGGCCTTGCAACAGGTCACGTTAGCGAGATATATCACCCCGGCTATGTTGCTAAGAGACTTGAGATAGGCGCCGTAATAGGTGCTGCTCCCGAGAGCAACGTAAGGCGTGAAAGACCGCAGGAGGGCGATGTTGTTATCCTCCTCGGCGGCAGAACAGGCAGAGACGGCTGCGGCGGTGCTACAGGCTCCTCCAAGTCACACACTCTCCAGTCGCTTGAAAGCTGTGGCGCTGAAGTTCAGAAGGGTAACGCCCCCGAAGAGAGAAAGCTTCAGAGACTCTTCCGCAACCCCGATGTTACAAGAATGATAAAGCGCTGCAACGATTTCGGCGCAGGCGGCGTATCAGTTGCTATAGGCGAGCTGACTGACGGTCTTGTAATAGACCTCAACGCAGTTCCCAAGAAATATGACGGCCTTGACGGTACTGAGCTTGCAATAAGCGAATCTCAGGAGAGAATGGC